>CAZBSV010000078.1:0-75737 GCA_964494795.1 uncultured Spirochaetales bacterium
GATCGTCGGTCGACCGAGCGATCTCGCGCGCGAAGCCGCAGACGCGGCCACGCCGCCGCCCCCGCCCGAGGTCGAATTCGTCGCGGAGCGCGACTTCCGCCTGGTCCACTTTGGCGGCTACCAGATGGTCGTGGTTCCGACGCCGCCGCAATTCGACGTGCACCTGTCCGCCCGCATCGCGCGGGAGCGCTACGGATCGCAGCTCTCGATCGCGTTCAGCGAGGGCAGCTCGGTCGTGATTCTCGCAGGAGATGAGAGTTCGGCGCGACGCAACCTGGACCTGCCCTCGATGGTCACGCACCTTGCAGCGAAACACACTTGGATCGAAGTTCCGCCGTCCGAGGATTTCGTCTCGCGCATTCGGATCGTCGACTTCGCCACCTACCCGGATCGATTGAACGACGTGATCGGAGAAATCGCGATGGGTCGCTCGATTCTCGAAGGCTAGGGTGCCGGGTGAGGCCCCGTTGCGCGCTGCGAACCTCGTAGAGATCTTCTCCTCGATTCAGGGAGAGGGGATCCACGTCGGTTCGACGACGCTATTCGTGCGTTTCGGTGGCTGCGATCTGCGCTGCCGCTGGTGCGACTCACCGCAGACCTGGCTGCCGGCTTCGCGCTGCCGAGTCGAGGTGGGCCGCGGCAGCGCTGAATTCGAAAGCCGCGAAAACCCGCTGTCCGTCGAGGATGTCGTCAGCGCCGCCGAATCGCTCGAACTCGCCGCGCATGAATTCGCGAGCCTCACGGGCGGAGAGCCGTTGCTGCAGCCCGAGGCCGTCGCAGCGCTGGCGCGCGCACTGCGCGCCAAGGGGCCGCGCATCCTGCTCGAAACCCACGGACTCGCGAGCGAGGCGCTCGCGTCCGTGATCGAGCACATCGACGTAGTATCGATGGACTGGAAGCTCAGCAGCGACGTGCGGCGCGCCACGGACCCAAAGCGCGGTAGCGTTGAGTCGTTTCACGCCGAACACGAGAAGTTCCTCGCGATCGCGCGCCGCGCTCCCGAACTGGTCGTGAAGCTCGTGATCACGCCGTCCTCTCTCGACGACGAGATCGACGAAGCGGTCGCGCGCCTCGAAGCCAGCGCACCCGAGGCGGCGCTCATCTTGCAACCAGTCACACCATTTGGCGTAGTGCGCGAGGCACCGAGCGCCGCGCGTCTGCTTGCGCTCAGCGCGCGTCTTTCGAAGCGCCTCGCGAAAGTCCGCGTGATCCCCCAGACCCACAAACTCTACGGCGCGCTATAGCCGGAGCCGTCGCTCTTGCGTTTTGCGCCGCGAAGGGCCTGACGCAAAGCAAAAAGGTCGCGCGTTGGATCCGCAGGTGGGTGGCCGCCGAAGCGATCGCAGAGATAGGCTTCGGTCAGCCTCGAAAATGCGGACGCGGCGTGCGCCGGGAGTGCTTCAGTCGATTCGCGCGCGAAATCGCGAGCGGCGAGCGCGGGGTCGCGTACGAGGCCGCGGCGAGAGAGCGCGCGCAGCGCGTCCGCATAATAGGACGGGAGCGCGCCGCGGGAGTGCGCCGCGCGCATGCGCCAGAGGAGCACGCTGAGTGCTGCGGCTGCGGCGGCCGCGAACACGCTCTTGCGCGCGCGGGCGTCGAACGCGAAGGCATCGCGCTTGCTTTCGAGAGCGGATTGCGCGCGCTGCTCCGAATACGTGAGTCTGCGAAACGCCAACCAGCCGCGTTTGAGCGCGCCGGCCTGGTCGGTGCGGTCGAAGCCCACGACGCGTTGAAACCACCAGTGCTCGAGCGCACTCGCGAACTGGCGAACCCGCTCGTCGAATGCAATCACCTCGTCGACGCTCAGGCGTAGATCGGGCGGGGTGGCGTCGTAGCGCACCCAGCCCGCCCGCTCGTAATGAACCTCGACCCACGAATGTGCGTTCGAGCGCGAGACCTCGACGAAGGCGCCGAGCCGGTTCTCGCGCCCGCCCGCGAAGCCGTTTACCAACCGGGCGGGCATTCCGAGGCTTCGCGCGAGAACCACCAGCGCGCTCGCGTAGTACTCGCAGTGCGCTTCCATACTTTCGAAGAGAAAGCTTTCGAGCGGAGATTCAGCAGAGTCCGGGTCGAGGGTCGGCGGCGTGTCCGAATAGCGTCCGTTTTGGATCAGGTATCGCTCGAGCGCGCGCATGCGATCGGCATCGGTCGCCGCGCCCGCGCTGATCTCGAGCGCGAGCGCGGCCACCCTACTCGAAAGTTCGGGGAGTTGCAGGTAGCGCCCTATCGCGTGGTGGCTCGCCCCGGTTGCACCCCGGTTTTCTTTTGGCGGCGCCGTGGTATCCGCCCGCAATTGTTCGTCGCTCCATCGGATCTGCCGGCTCGCCACCGTGTAGCGCAGCCGCTCGTCGTTTTGGTTGGCGGCGTAGAGACTGCCGTTCACATCGCGCTCGAGTTGGTGGATGGATCCCTGGATTTCGTGGGCAATGCCCATCTCGAATAGGACGCCACCTTGGACGGGCTCCTGGAGAATGCGCTGCACGAGATTTGCGCGCGGCCGCGAACTCGTGAGCGCGATGCCGAATTCGGCGCTGCCGGGAACGCGCGTCTTGCTGGCTGGCGTTACCGCCCACACCTTGCCGTCGAAGTGATCGAATGCGAGCCCGCGCCAGTAGGCGTCCTCGGCTTGCGGAGCCTCGCCCTCGAGGGTCTCGACGCGAAGCGCGATCGCAGAATCCTTTCGGATCCGGCCGATGTCGCCGAGCGATACGCGGTCGGAAAATCCCGCATTCGCAAAGCCCACGCCGAGGTCCGGCGCCTGAAGCACGGACGAGTGAAGCCGTGGGAGCAGTACGAAGAGTGCGAGCGCGATCACCGCGCACGCGCTGGACGCCAGCAGCGTTACGCGAAACAGGCTCGGGGTGAGTGCTTGATTCGCGCCCTGCCGGTCGCCCGCTTCGACGGCCTCGCCGCGCAGCGTGTGAACCATCAGCGTCCAGGCCGCCGCGAACAGGAATGCGAAGAGCAGCGGCGTAAAGAACACGCTGTCGGTAAGGTTCGACGCGAGGATGACTTGGAAGAGCGCCAGTGCGACGAGCAGGAACTCGGTCCGGCGCGGACGCGCATCGATCAGCTGGAGACCCTGTGCGAGCGCCGCGAAGTGGGCGAGGCCGAGCGTCGCGGGGCCGCCCTTGAGCGCCACGTAGATCGTGGCCGCAGTGACGCCCAGCATGCCAAGGTTGAGCGCGATCGCGTTCGTCTGCCAGCCAAACGGCGCGCGCCGGCGCCAGAAAGACACGGCGATGGCGACCAGCTGGACCGCGATCACCCAGTTCGCGAGCTGCTGGGTGAGCCAGAGGGTTGCAGACGCCACGCCGACGAGCGCCCAGGCAGAAGCGGGGCGCGGTTCTTCGACGTCAGCTCGAAATGCGCGGCGACTCATGCGCTGTGGGCCACGCGTTCGTCCGCGTTTTCCTCGGTCGGTTCGACGCGTGCTAGATAGGCGAGCAACCGCGCGCGGTGTCGGGCTCCGGCTCCCGCGTCGATGAAGTCGTCGTCCGTGCGCAGCGCCACGCGGCCGCCCGCATCGAGCATTGCCGCGATCTCGGAGGCCGCGAAGCTCACGCTGTGTTCGAACCGCTCGCCGGGCTGCGCGCCGCGCGTGCGGAGTCGCACCTCGAGTTCCGCGTCGTATTCGCTCTCGACTTCGCGCACGAGCAGCGCGCGCCGCCGCATCGAGGCCCGCCAGTGGATGCGCCGAAGTGAGTCGCCGGTCGCGTAATCGCGCAGGCCGATCGCGTCGGCACCGCTGCCGATCGGCGCCGACACGCGCTCGCCCGCATCCCCTGCGCGGCCAAAGTCCTGGGGGACCGAGAGCGGCTCCAGCGCAGGGTAGACGAGAGCGCTCTGACGCGAGCGAAGGGTCAGAGACTTCGAAAATAGTCCGAAGGGAAAGCGGGTAAAGATCCGAAATTCCTCGAATTCGATGGGGCCGCGTCGCTCGGGCCGAAAGCCGTAATAGCGGCGCAGCGACTCGCCAGCGCCGACCCGCAGCGCAAACGTGCGCGCGCGCTGGGCGGCGTTCGTCTCGGGCGGAGAGCGGCGATCCTCGACGACCACCGCGAATGCGGCAACGCGCCGCTGGCAATTCGTGATCTCGAGAGCGATCTTGTTTTCGCGGCCCGCGTAGAGTTCGCGCGGAAGCTGCCGGCGCACGCGGATGCCGCGCAGCGAGGATTCGGAGAGGACGCCCGACAGGATGAGGAACGCGAGCATCAGCGAGAGCACCAGGTAGAGCAGGTTGTTGCCGGTGTTGAGCGCCGCGAAACCGACGCCGAGTGTGATCGCGAAGAACAGCCAGCCCGCGCGGGTGGGGCGCAGCTCGCGGGGCGGCCGAAGCCACCGGGCGAGTCGCGCATTCAAAGAGGGACGGGCAGGGATTCGAGAATTTCGCGGACGATCCACGAGGTTTCCTCGCCGTCGCGTGCGTGGTGCGAGCGACGGTCCACGCTGATGCGATGCGCGAACACGTCGACCGCGAGATCCCGCACGTCTTCCGGGATGCAAAAATCGCGCCCGTCCACGAGCGCGCGCGCCTGCGCGGCGCGTCGCATCGCGATCGCGCCGCGCGGCGAGACGCCGATCTCGAGTGCTTCGTGCTCGCGGGTTTCAGCGACGATCGCGAGCAGGTAACCGACGAGCGCCTCGTCGAACTTGACGGCAGCAGCTGCGCGCTGGAGTCCGCGCAGTTCGCGGATCGTCACCGCGGGACGCAGCCGCGGCAGCTCTGTCGCCGCGGGGTCGTCGCGCAGGACGGCGGCTTCGTCGTCGGCGTCCGGGTAGCCGATCGCGGTGCGCACGAGAAATCGATCGAGCTGAGATTCGGGCAATGGGTGGGCGCCGTGGTGTTCGAGCGGGTTTTGGGTCGCGACGATGAAGTGAGGCTGGGGGAGCGCGTGCGTCACGCCGTCGACCGTCACGCCGGATTCCGCCATCGCTTCCAGCAGTGCGGACTGCGTCTTCGGGCTCGCGCGGTTGACCTCGTCCGCGAGCACGACGTTGGCGAAGATGGGTCCGCGTTGGAATGAAAAAGTGCCGGTCGGCACACCGTCGCGCACAGTCGGCAGCGAGCTGCCGACCACGTCGCTCGGCAGCAAATCGCTCGTGAATTGAATTCGGCTGAAACGGCCGTCGATCGTGCGGGCGATCGCCTGCGCGAGCGTCGTCTTGCCGACGCCGGGCACGTCTTCCAGCAGCAGATGTCCACCCGCGAGCAGGGTCTCGACCGCGCGCCGCACGATCTCGGGCTTGCCCCGCAGCGCGCGCTCGACGTTGCTGCGGATCGCGCCGATCAGCGCGGCAGCGCGTTCGGCGTCGATTCGCGGAATCTCGTCGTCGTCGGCCCTGTGTTTCAGCTCTTCGGCGGCCTCGAGCCTCAGTCGTTCGTCTGCTTTGTCCTTCAGTCGTTCGTCGGCCTTGGGCGTTTGCCGTTTGTCGATTCTGGGCTTCGGTCGTTGGTCGGCCTTGGGCTTTGATCGTTTGGCGGGCACGGCTGGCTCATCGGCTCGCCTCGCTCCGCGCCTGAGGGCAGCGGCGCCCGCCGGCGGTCTCGAATTCAGCTTGGGGCGCGGTTTGCGCGAAGATCGGTTTCGCGATCGGCGAGCAGGGCCTCGAGCGGGTCTTCCGCGCCTTTGGCGCGCTCGAGGCGCGCGATGAATACAGCGAGGTCACCGTCGAGCCGCCTGAGGAGTTCCGAGTAGCGGTCGAGGTCGGCCGAATAGGTTCCGGTCAGCGCCAGGCAGGCATCGTTCATGCGCAACCCGTCGGCAAGTTCGCTCGGGTCGCGGGTCCCGAGTGGCAGATTCGCGACGCGCCGTCGCGCGCGCAGCTCGAGCCCTTCTCGGATTTCATCCCGGCTCGCACCCGCAGTTTGCGAGGCGTAGAGCTCGCTGACCTCCTCGCGGAAACGAAGCAACTCCGCGTCAATTCGGCGCGCATCTTCGATTTCGAGGCGCCTTTGCTGCGCGAGATCGGGCTGGGAGTTGCCTTGGTAGAAGCGAACGCTTGCCTCTTCACCGATGAAACTTGCGACGCTCTCGTTGAACGCCGCATGACTTTTGACGTAGACGGTGGCGTGCACGAGTTCGTGCAGGATCGTTTCGACGAGCAGCCCCGGTGGCTGGCGCAGCATCGGTGCGGTGATCGGGTCATCCATCCATCCGAGAGTCGAGTACGCGCTCACGCCGAACTCGCAGACGTTCAGCCCTTCGGCGCGCAGCGACTCGGACTCGCGGTCGGCGCGCTCGCGATCGAAGAATCCCTTGTAGGGCAAGCGGCCGAGCAGCAGAAAAGAAAACTCCGCGGGCGTGACGGCGCCCGGTTTGGTCGCCACGACCGTAGTGACGACGCGATCGCCGGGCCAATCGGCGAAACTCGTATATTGTCCGCGAACGTCGAGACCGAGTTCCGCGGCGAATGCGCGAACCTGCTCCACGAGCAGCAGGGGTTCGCGGATTTCGGGGGGCGTTGCGGCGTCGGCGAGCACCGATTCGATCGGTATTCGCGCGCGCAGCAGGCGGCTTTGGCCGGCTGCGATGTGGCTGTAGTAACAACCGGAGAGGGTCGCCGCGGTGGTGCACAGCACGACAGACCAGAGCTTTCGCCAGATCGAGGTGCGCGCGGCCGACGCCGAGCAAGCGGAGCGATTGGCCGCGGAAGCGTACGCGGCAGGTGCCACGGGACTCGAGGAGCGCGAGTGCGGCGGTGAGATCACGCTGATCCTCTACGCGCCGACGGCGGTCGCAGACGCGGTTCGCGACGCGGTCGCGGCTTGTGGGCCCGAAATTCGCGTCGCGTCTCCCGTGGCAGTCGACGACACGCTCTGGTCCGAGCAGTGGAAGGTCGGATTGACGGCGACGATCATTTCACCCCGCATGCTCATTCGGCCCTCCTTCGTGTCGGCCGCGCTGCTCCCGGGGCAGAGCGAAATCGTCATCGATCCCGGCCAGGCGTTCGGGACAGGCGGGCATGCGTCGACCCGGCTCGCGTTGGAATGGATCGAGCATTGCGCGCAGACGCTGAAGCGCGGCGCGCGCGTTCTCGATATCGGGACCGGGACGGGTGTGCTCTCGCTCGCAGCCGCGAAGCTCTGCGCTGCAGAAGTGGTCGCGTTCGACATCGACCCGCTCGCCACCGAGGCAGCCCGCGTGAACGCGCGCCGAAACGGTGTCGATCGGCTGCACTTGTTCACCGGGGGGCTCGAAGCGGTCGGCGATCTCGCGTTCGACCTCGTGGTCGCAAATCTGCTGCGGAGCGAAATGCTTCCGCTGCTCGGCGGCATCGCGGCGCGCGTCCGCGCGGGCGGGAACGCGGTGTTCTCGGGGCTTCTCGAGACGGAATCCGAATCCGTCGTCGAGGCGCTGCGGCAGGTTGGGCTGCGCGCATCGGGGTCGCGCAGCCTCGCAGACGCGAGCGGCGATCTGTGGTCGGCGCTCCTCACGACGCGCTGATCCTCCTCCGCCAAGCGTCGAGCAGTCTTTCGAGCATGCGCTCGATCGGCACGCTGGGCTTCCATCCGGTCGCGGACCGCAGGCGGCTCGCGTCCCCGATCGAAACGTCCGTGGGCCGGAAGAGCGCTGGACTGTGCTCGATCGAAAACCGCTCGCCCGAGAGAGCGATGAGCCCATCCAATAGATCGCCGATCCGGCTGCCGACTCCGCGCGCGACGTTGTAGATGCCCGGCTCGACGAGGCGGTCGAGCAGGCAAAGGTAGGCTTCGACAACGTCGTGCACGTCGAGGAAGTCGCGCACGGAGTCGAGGTTTCCGACGCGCAGCACGGGCTCGCGCCGACCGGCTTCGACCTCGGCGATCTGTCGCGCGAAACTCGAAAGCGCGAACGCCTCCGATTGGCCCGGTCCGCTGTGACTGAATGCGCGAATTCGCACGACTTCGAGGCCCTTGCGGGCGAACGAAGTGCCGAGCTGTTCGGCTTGCGCCTTGCTGCTCGCGTACGCGGACGCGGGGGCGAGAGGCGAATTCTCGCTGAACGCAGCCGCGCCCGGGAGCGCGCTGCCATATTGTTCGCCGGAGCCGATCAGCAAGACCCGCGGCTGGCTCGCGCAGCCCAGCGCGCCTTCGAGAACCGAAAGCGTTCCGCCGTAGTTGATGCGGTGCGCGTATTCGGGGTCTGCACTCGCTGCCGCCAGCGAACTCTGCGCCGCGAGGTGGACGAGCGCCTGCGGGAGCGTCTGTTCCAGCTTCGCGCCGACCGCATCGCGGTCGCACACGTCGAGTTCGCGGTCGGTTGCCGTGACCTCCCAGCCCGCTTCGAGTAGCCGTGGAACCAGGTGTCCGCCGACGAAACCCCGCGCACCTGTGATCAAGACTCGCACGCGTCGCAGCCTGCCAGACCCGGGGTCGCGCTGCTAGAGGCCTCGCCGAGCGCGGAGCGCCGTGCGCCGAGCGGTCGCCGCGTCGCGATCGCGGCTTCGGCTTGAGCGCTCGGCGGAGATCGGTGATATTGATCCGATCGAGCCGGCGGGCAAGGGGGCAAGCGCGCAGATGATCCTCGGAGTCTCGGGCCTGTGATCCTCGGAGTCTCGGGCCTGTATGGGGCGGGGAAGGGTGAGGCCGTCCAGTACCTGGAGGCGCGGAGCTTCTACGCGTACTCGCTATCCGACGTGATCCGCGACGAGTTGGCTCGCCGCGGGCTCGAACCGACCCGAGAGCGGATGATCGAGGCCGGCAACGAAATTCGCGCTTCCGAGGGCCTCGGCGGAGTCGCCCATCGGCTCGCGGAGTCGCTGGTCGGCGATCGCAACTACGTGATCGACTCGATTCGCCACCCGGCCGAAGTCGAGGCGTTGCGCGCCCGAACCGCGCATTTCCGACTGCTCTGGATCGATGCCGACGAAGATCTCCGCATGCAGCGGATCCTCGCGCGCGCGCGCGTCGGCGATCCGACCTCGTTGGAGGCGTTGCGCCAACTCGAGGGCCGCGAGCTCGGCAGCGAGAATCCGGCCGCGCAGCAACTGCTGGCAGTCCGCGAACTCGCGGACGACCGGATCCGGAACAACGGGAGCCTCGAAGATCTGCTGCGCGGCGTCCAGGGTGTGCTCGAGCGCAGCTTTTTTTTTGAGCGACCCAACTGGGACGAGTACTTCATGTCGATCGCGCGGGTCGTCGCGTCGCGCAGCAACTGCGTGAAGCGGAAGGTGGCGGCCGTCATCACGCTCGACAAGCGGATCGTCTCCACGGGTTACAACGGCACGCCGCGTGGCACGCGCAACTGCAACGAGGGCGGCTGCCCGCGCTGCAACGGCTTTGCGGAAGGTGGCAAGCGCCTCGACGAATGCCTGTGCTCGCACGGCGAGGAAAACGCGATCACCCAGGTCGCGTACCACGGCTCGGCGATTCGCGGCGCGACGATCTACACGACCTTCTCGCCGTGTCTGATGTGCACGAAGATGATCATCAACTCCGGAATCGTCGAGGTCGTCTACAACGCCGATTACCCGCTCGGCGAAGTCGCGCTGGAGCTGCTGCGCGAGGCCGGCGTCAAGGTGCGAAAGGTGAGCCTGCCCGACGCCTGAGCGCGCCGCTCGCGCGCGCTTTGGCGAGACGGGCCCGTGCCCGCGCGCGCTTTGGCGAGACGGGCCCGCGCTCGCGCGGTTGGGCGGCGCCTACCACTTTCCCACGTTGGGCATCGATCGCCAGGGTTCGCGTTCGGGAAGCGGATCGCCGCGCTGGAGCAACTCGATCGAAATCCCATCCGGCGAGCGCACGAACGCCATGTGGCCGTCTCGGGGCGGGCGGCCGATGCCGACACCCGCGTCCATCAAGCGCTGACAGGCGGCGTAGATGTCGTCGACCGCGTAGGCGAGGTGGCCGAAATTCCGGCCGCCCGCGTAGCTTTCCGGATCCCAGTTGTGGGTGAGTTCGAGCTGCGCGGATTCGTCTCCGGGGGCGGCGAGAAACACCAGCGTGAACCGGCCCGCTTCGACGTCGACGCGGCGGACTTCCTTCAGGCCGAGCTGCTTGCAGTAGAAATCGAGAGACTCGTCGAGATCGCGCACGCGAACCATCGTGTGAAGATATTTCACGCCTGGCGGCTCCTTGGCCGGGGCACGGGATGCTCGAACCCTGGGGCTGCCAGCGTAGCGGCTCTCGCATGAGCGGTCGTGCCTACGAGCGCCGCGGCGTCGATTTGAATCGGCGCGATCTGCAGCGGCCGGATACAATTCGCCGCGATGAAGATCCGATTCTGGGGTACGAGGGGGTCGATCGCGAAGCCTGGACCCACGACGGTTCGCTACGGGGGCAATACCTCGTGCGTCGAGCTGCGAGCCGCGGATGGAACGCTGATCGTTCTGGATTGCGGAACCGGTGCGTACGGTCTCGGCAAGGCGCTGACGCAAGGCGGAGAGCTCGCCGCGGGAAACCTGATGATTGGCCACACGCATTGGGACCACATCCAGGGCTTTCCATTTTTCGATCCACTGTTCGTCGCGCGTTCGAAATGGACCGTCTACGCACCGGGCGGGGGCGACCGACGCCTGCAGGCCGCTCTCGCCGGACAGATGGCCTACGAGTACTCACCGATCAACCTGGATTCGCTGATGGCGGATCTCAGCTTTGCGGACCTCACGGAGGGTGTCTTCGAGGTCGGCTCGGTGCGCGTGACCACGCAGTATCTGAATCACCCCGCGCTCACGTTGGGCTTTCGCTTCGAAGCCGATGGGGCCACCGCAGTTTACGCCTGCGATCACGAACCGCATTCCCTGCACCCGCTCGGCGCGCCCGCGGGCGCCGAGCCCATCCATCACGAAGACCGGCGCCATGTGAAATTTCTCGAAGGCGCCGACCTGATCATCCACGACGCCCAGTACACGCTCGCCGATTTTCCCGAAAAAGCGGGCTGGGGACACACGCCGCTCGAGCGCGCGGTCGACTACGCGATTCGAGCCCGCGCCAAGCGACTGATCTTCACCCACCACGATCCCGATCGAGGCGACGCAGCGGTCGACGCGCTCTGCGCAGCGGCGCGCGAGCGCGCTGCCAGCGCTTCGCACATACCCGAGATCGAGGCGGCCGCCGAGGGAATGCTCGTCGAGCTCAGCGGAGACGCGCGCGCGCGCCGGGGTTCGCTTCCCCGCGACGCGTCCGCGCTGCTCCCCGTATCGGGGCGCGGGCCGGCCACGGTGCTGATCGTCGACGACGACCCCGACATGGTTCTCTTGCTCGAAACCACCCTGCGCGCAGACGGGATCCGCGTGATCACCGCGCACGACGGCGAGACCGCACTGAAACAGATTCGCGAGAAGCGGCCTTCACTCGTGCTGCTCGACATGCAGCTGCCGGGTGTCGATGGCATGTCGGTCTGCCGGATCCTGCGGGCGGAGACCAATCCCGGTCTTCGCGACATCCCGATCCTGATCCTGACCGGGCTCAAACTCACGGAAGAGGACCTGATCGACGCATTCGTCGCGGGGGCGACCGATTACCTCACCAAGCCGATCAAACCGACCCTGGTTCGCTCGCGGGTTCGCGGCTGGCTGCTGCGGACGACGTCGCCCTGAGCGTCCGATTTGCAAACCTTCAAGTGATTTCTCAAGGATTTTCGGCTTCGGAGAGGTGCTGTCGGATCCGCGCGACTGCGGCGTCGAGGTCTCGCCAGCGCGCACTTGCGAGGTCTTCCGGCGCGACTTCCCGCAGCGCGTCATCGATCTTTGCGAATTCGGCTCCGATGTCTGCCAGCCCATAGGAGCCCGCGGTCCCGGCGAGCCGGTGCGCGATCTCTCCGGCCTGGCTGAATCTCGCGGGATCTTGCGCTTCGCGCGCCGCGCGCAGCGTTTCGTCCAGCTCGTCGAGCTGCTCGGGGAGCTTCTCCCGGTAGTTGGCGCGCAGGCCGCGCAGCGCTTCGTCCATCTGTTCGGCGGGCGGTCCACTTCCTCGCTCGATGATCCGCTGCACCTCGCCCGCCAGTTGGTCCGGGTCGTAGGGCTTGCGCAAGAAACCCGCGAGCCCCTCGTCGGTGAATCGCTGGGCGGCTTCGTCGGGCGCGAAGCCCGTGGACAGCAAGACCTTCACGTCGGGTCGGATCGCGCGCAGCGCGCGATAGGTGACTTCGCCGCTCATGCTCGGCATCAACATGTCGAGCAGGACCAGATCGATCTGCTCGCTTCGCTCCTCGAAGATGCGGATCGCCGCGGCGCCGCTGTTGGCGAGCAGCACCGAGTAGCCGTAGCTCTCGAGCGACACGTAGACTGCCTGAAGGATGTAATCGTCGTCGTCCACCACGAGGATGACGCCGTGGCCGGAGAGATCGGTGACGGGCCGCTCCACCGGCGGGCGAACGATCTGATCCGACGCGGGAAAGACGATGCGGAATTGCGTGCCCTTGCCCGGGCGCGATTTCACCCGGATGCCGCCCTGGTGGCGGTGAATGATGCCGAGGCTCGCCGCCAATCCGAGGCCCCGGCCCGCCGATTTCGTGGTGAAGAACGGGTCGTAGATCCGCTCGAGCGTCTCGGCGTCCATTCCCGAACCGTCGTCGATCACGTCGAGCGCGACGCAGCGTCCGGGCTTCAGCGGGCTTCCCGGCGCGAGCTTGCGGATGTCGCTTTCGCTGACGTCGATGGCCTGGGTTTCGATTCGCACGGCGATCTCGCCGTCTCCCGATTCCGCGGCGTTGACGACCAGATTCATCAGGACCTGATGGATCTGGATCGGGTCCGCGAGAATGGCCGGAAGGCCTTCGGCGAGTCGGAAATCCAGCGTGGCCCGCGTCCTCACCGAAGTTTCGAGCAGGTCCTGGATTTCGCGCACCTCGGCGCTGAGGTCTCGAGCGAGAACCTGGAACTGGCCCCTGCCGGCGTAAGCGAGCAGCTGGCCCGTGAGATGCGCGGCGAGTTTGGATCCGCGCACGATTTCGCGCAGGTGCTGCTGGGCGCTGTCGTTTGCCGCGAGCTTGCGGCGGGCGGTGCCGGCGTTGCTGAGGATGCCGGTCAGGAGATTGTTGAAGTCGTGGGCGATCCCGCCGGCGAGGACGTTCAGGCTCTCGAAGCGCTGGGCGTCTTGCAATTTATCTTCGAGCGCGCGTCGCTCTCCGAGTTCCGCGGCGCGCGTCGAGAGGCTGCGGCGGATGCTTCGGATCACCGCGACCCACACGACCAGCAGCACCGCACCGGCGAGGATCGAGAGTGCGATTGCCGTTTCGATGCGCTTCTCGGAGGCGTCGAGGTCCGCGCGCAAATAGGCGTCGAGTGAGTGTGCCAGCTCTTCGACATCGGCCGTGTCGCGCTGCGCTTCGAGTTTGGCGATCGACGCGGTCAGCCCTTGCAGCCGCTCCTGCTGAGCGCTCGCGCGCTGAAAGATCTGGTGCGGGCCCCAGAGGCTCCAACCGATCAGGAGCAAGCAGCCGAAGCTGGCGAGCATCCCGAGCGCGAGGGTGCGCGCGAGATCGCGCTCGAAGAAGCGGCGAAATGGGTTGGGTCGGAGTCGGTTCGAATCGGGCACCTGGGTTCCGGACCGTGAGCGCAATCGGCTCGGGGAGTATACCCACTCGCCCCGCGCACTCCTGCGCGGTCGGATCGACTACTGGCGCCAGGCTCTGGGGACGCCGTCGCGATTGGCCTCGAGTTCGAGCTCATCGAGCCGCGCCTGGAGTTCGGTCCGTTTGCGCTCCAGCTCTTCGCGGCGCGATTCATCCACATCCTCTCGATCGCGAAGATAGGCGTCGAGTTGTTCGAGCGAGCCTCGAACTTCACGGAAGCGCGCCTGCCAGAAATCCTCGCCCAAACTCGGTGTCGTCGCAGCATGATGGCGCGTCAGCGTGATCACGTTTGCAGTCGGATCAACGTGGTACGTGAAGTTGTTGAAGAAGGCTCCCCCGAGCAATCCGACGTCCATGCTGGGATTCACGGTCGCCATCAAACCTTCGACGCGTGCGCCAGCGAGTTCGACCGAGTCGAGCCGCACGAGTGGGAGTTCGACCTCTCCATTGGCGGTGTGCATCCGGAGCCGTGGCGTGTTGGGGCCGACCACGATGCCCAGCCTGCTCGCGACCGAGCCGGGCAGGGAAACGCCACTGGCTCCGGTGTCGATGATGAACGGTACTTCGACGTGGCCGTTCACGATCGCGCTCGCGCGCATCAAGCTGCCGTCGGCGGTGAAAGGAATCCGGTACGTGCCCGATGCGTTCGACGCCAGCTGGCCAGGGCTCCTGGTATAGGTCTGGAAGTTTCCCTCATTGGCGGGGGGACTCTCGCTGAGCGCCTGCTTGCGGTAGCGAGGGGGCACCTGCGAGATGCTCTGCGCGAAATGCAGTGTTCCCGCTTCGTCGACCCAGCGGAATACTTCGGACGAGGCGTCGCTGGTGTGCAGCAGCAACGCGAACAGGCAAATCGCCGCGCGGCGCATCTGGAGCCTCCCGAACAAGCCTTCCCTGGATCGGCAGAATGGGCTCCGGCTTGAAGCATCGAAAGCGGGGTCTGCGCGCGCGCTGCGCGCGTTCTGCGCGCGAGTTGCACGCGCGCTGCGCGAAGCGCGCTCAGCGGGCGGCGAAGCTCGCGAAGAGCGTGTCGAAAGCGCGCGCGCTCAACCGAGCAGAACCTCGATCGCACCCGGTTTGCCTCGAACGAGTTCGCCGATCGCGGCTCGCGCGGGGGTGCGCTTGCGCTGCAACTCGGCGAGCAGGGTCGGCTCGCGTTCGGCGGGCACCGCGATCAGCAAGCCGCCCGACGTCTGCGCGTCGGCCAGGATCAGGCGGTCGAGCTCGGTGATTCCGTCGCGAAATTGCGTATGTGGTGCGACGTACTCGAGGTTTCGTTTCGTGCCGCCAGGCACCACGCCGGCTGCGGCGAGGCCTCGAACGAAGTCGAGGACTGGAACGTCCGACACGCGAATCTGCGCCGCCAGCCCGGACGCCGAGGCGAGGTGATGCAGGTGGCCGAGCAGGCCGAATCCCGTGACGTCCGTTGCCGCGCGCGCTCCCGCCGCGAGCGCGGCGTCTTTGGCGCCCTTGTTGAGCGTGAGCATCGCGGCGACCGTTTGCTCCAACTCGTCGGCTGTAAGCCTTGCCTGCTTGATGGCCTGAGCGGCGATTCCGAAACCGAGAGGTTTGGTGAGCACGAGGCGATCGCCTGCCTTGGCGTTCGTCTGCGCGAGGCCTGCGCCGGGAACCTCCCCGATCACACACAAGCCGTATTTCAACTCGGGATCGAGCACGGTGTGCCCGCCGACGATCGCGCAGCCGGCCTCCGCGGCCTTGTCGCGCCCACCCCGAAAGATTCGCTCGAGCACCTCCAGTGGCAGAACGTCTTGCGGAAAACCGCAGATCGCGAGTGCGACGCGCGGATCGCCTCCCATCGCATACACATCCGAGAGCGCGTTCGCGGCGGCGATCGCACCAAAGGTTTCCGGGTCGTCGACGATCGGTGTGATGAAATCGACGGTGAACGCAAGCGCCGGACCGGATTCCGGGCGCAGGAGTGCAGCGTCTGCCATCGCCCCCAGGTTCGGATCGACCCAGGGGTGATCGAAGGGAGCGATGCGTCTCAGGACCTGGACCAGGTCCTCGGCTCCTAGCTTGCGCGCTCAACCGCCAGCGGGAACGACTGACGTCAGCCGGATTTCGGCCATGTCAACTCCTCTCGACAACAAGTTGCATTTCGAATCGACACAGGTCCCGGGTCTGGTTCGCTGCGCTGAGTCAAGTTCGTTGGTTCCGCGTCAGGTTCGTTGGTTCCGCGTCAGGTTCGTGGGTCCCGAGTCAGGTTCGTGGGTCCCGAGTCAAGTTCGTTGGTCCCGCGTCAAATTCGTTGGTCCCGCGTCAGGTTCGTGGGTCCTGCCGCTAGTCGTCTTCAACCGTGAGCACCTGGATGGTGCTGGTGCTGCCCGTCGTCTGGCTGATTCCCGCCGTGACCACGACGTCGTCGCCGGGGCGGATGCAGCCGATATCGCGCCCGTGTCGGATCGCGAAGCGCACCATCGCTTCGTCCGAGCGTTCGCCTTCGAACAGCACGGCCGTGATTCCCCAGTTCATTGAGAGTTTGCGCTGCACGTCGGGCGAGACCGTGACCGCGAGGATCGGACAGGTCGGTCGATATTTGGACATCGCGCGAGCCGTGAAGCCGCTCTCGGTGAGCGTAATGACGGCGGCGGCGTTGATGCGGTCCGCCAGCGTGATCGCGGCCTGGCTGACCGATTCCGTCACGACGTTGGCAATCTGTGGCAGGATGTGCTGGAGGTGTCCGTACTCGCCGAGCTTTTCCTCCGCGGCCAGTGCGAGAGTCGCCATCGTGCGCACGGCCTCTACGGGATAGCTCCCCTTGGCGGTTTCGCCCGAGAGCATCACGGCCGAGGTTCCGTCGAAGATCGCATTCGCGACGTCGCTCACCTCGGCACGGGTCGGAATCGGGGAGTGGGTCATCGAGTCGAGCATCTGGGTGGCTGTGATGACGGGTTTTCCGTTCGTGACGGTGGTCCGAATGATCTTCTTCTGGATCAGCGGAACCTCCGCCAGCGGGAGTTCCACGCCGAGGTCTCCGCGCGCGACCATCGTGCCATTGGCGACCGTGACGATCTCCTCGAGGTTCTTGACGCCCTCGCTGTTTTCGATCTTGGCGATGATCGGAATGTTGGCGCCCCTTTCCTGCAGGAATCGTTGGATTTCGATCACGTCGGCTCCGCTGCGGACGAACGACGCCGCGATGTAGTCGACTTTGTGTTCGATCGCGAAGAGCAGATCTTCGCGATCCTGCGGGCTCATCGATGCGACGCGCGACAGCGCCTCTCCGGGCACGTTGACGCCTTTTCGGTCCTCGAGTCTACCCCCGCGCGCGACGCGGCAGTGGATGTCGCCGTCTGCGATCGACTCGACGCGCAACTCCATCACACCGTCGTCGATCAGGATGGCGGCGCCCGCCGAGATTTCGTCCGCGAGGTCGCGGTACGAGATCGAGACGCCTCGCGAATCGCCGAGCCGGTCTTCCCGGTACAGGACGAAAGCCTCGCCGACGTTGAGTGTGGCCGCGCCGCCTTCCACGCGGCCGGTGCGGATCTCGACCCCCTTGGTGTCGAGCATGATTCCGACGTTCGCCGAAAGCTCGTGGGCGGCCTGCCGAATGCACTCGAGCCGCTTGCGGTGCTCTTCGTGGGTTCCGTGCGAGAAGTTCAGGCGCGCGACATTCATGCCGGCCCGGATCATGGCCTTGAGGGTATCGATCGAATCGCTCGCGGGTCCGATCGTGGCGATGACCTTGGTCTTTCGCAGCACACGTTTGCGGGCCATCTTCATCCTCCGTGGGGCGAATGATCCGGGATTCCAGATCCCCGCGCCAGCGGCGCAGTCGATTCGATTCTCGGGCAGTCGCGGGCGTTCACCCGCGCATCGCGCTTCAGTCGCAGGACGCGGAGCCCGACTCTTCGAAGTTCTCGGGTTCGATCTGGATCGTGGCGTGCGCGATTCCGAAGCGTTCGACCAGGAGATCTGCGATCTCTCGGAGCAGCGAACCGGTATCGAAGCCGGTTTGCGCGACCACGTGGCCCGAAAGCGAAACCATGCCGCTGCCAACCGTCCAGACGTGGAGGTCGTGGACGCCGAGCACCGCGCGCAGTTCGGCGATGGCACGCCGAACTTCCTCTACGTCGATATGGGCGGGCGCGTGTTCCATCAATACGGCGAGCGCCTCGCCAAGCAGGCTCCACGACGAGTAGATGATCATCAGGCCGATCAGCACCGACGCGGCCGAGTCCGCCCAGTTCCAGCCGAAGGCCCAGATCAAGGCGCCCGCGGTGATGGCTCCGACGCTTCCGAGCGCATCGCTCATGACGTGCAGCCATGCGCCGCGCACGTTGAGGTTTTCCTTCCGGCCCGCGTGCAGGACCAGAAGTCCCGCGATGTTGACCAAGAGTCCGCCGAAAGCGATCGCGAGCATGGCTGCACCGCGGATTTCCACGCGCGCGAAGGCGCGGCCGTAGGCTTCGCTGAAGATATACAGGGAAATGCAGACGAGCAGGATCCCGTGGCCGAGGGCCGCGAGGATTTCGGTTCGCTGGTAGCCATAGGTGCGCTGGGGGGTGGGCGGACGCTGGGCGATCTGGATGGCGATGGCGCTCATTGCGAGCGCGAATACGTCGGAGAGCATGTGGCCGGCATCTGCGAGCAGCGCGAGTGAACCCGTGAACAACCCGCCGATGAACTGCGCGACCATGTAGCTGGCTGTCAGCGCGAGCGCGATCAGCAGGCGTCGCTGATTTCGAGTCGCGCTGGCGTGGAGGTCGCATCCGCTCACGGCGGTCAGATCGTAGCGGCTGGAGGCCGATCTCAACGCGCCTCGACCACGAAGGTCAGGCTCTTGTCGAACTCCAGCTGGCTACTCTCGAACTCGAGCTCGTAGGCGTAGATTCCGCGCTCCGCTTCGCTCGGAAGATGCACGACCGCGTCGACCACCCAGCGACCGGGTTTGATTTCATACAGCGGATCGGTTTGTTCGACGATCGGCTTGCCCTTGAAGCGGATCCGGGTCGAGAGCTCGCCCTGAACGACCTCGGTGGGATGCTGCGGGCACATCACGTACACCAAGCGGTGACCGAAGTCGCCACCCGCATATACGGTCGCCGGCATCAGTTCATTTTTCTCGACGATGAAAAAGGGCCTGCTCTGGTTCTCGCAGTCGTATTCCTGCGAGACCACCTCGGGGAAGGCCTCGAGCGACTCCCCCGGATCCCGGAAGTGCTTGATGACCGACCAGCGCGCGCTCGCGCAGCCCAGACAAAGTGCCGTCGCGACACACGCGATCACTGCCGTTCGATGATCCATCCTTGACCTCCAGCGCGCTCCGAGTCTTGCGCTGGCGTTTCCGCAGGACTTGGGTTGGGTGGTGTCGCCACTGACGACGCCGACGGTTTTCGAGCGTTCACCCGCACGGCGGGTGCGGGCGAAGCCGCGGCGTCGCGCGGCATTGGCTCGGCGGCGTCGGGAGCTTCTTGTGCGAGGCTCGATCCTGGATCGGAGCCGGTTGGCGCGCGCGCCGATTCGGTTAGCACGGCTTGCGAGATCTCCACCCAGTCGAGCGCGGCCGTCGTGTCTGTGCGGCTCGCGGGGGTTCGGCCGAGTACCAGCAGATTGATTCCGAGCGCGAGCGCAAACACGGCCACTGCCAGCAATGCGCGCTTGTCGTGCGCGATCGCGAGCATCTCGCGCAGCCGGGAAGGTGCTCGGTCGAGTCGCGTGGCGTCGACCCGGGTGGGCCGGATGCAATTGATCGTGGAGTCGTCCGTGGCGTCGCCTTCACCCATCAGGCGAGTAGACTCGACGCTGTGGTCGCTGCGCGCTGCGGGCGAACGGCCGGGCGGGATGGGAAGCAGCGCGGAATCTTCGATCGGCGCGAGTGCGCACTCGTCGAGTGCTGCCTTGAATTCGCCGGTCGTCGCAAAGCGGTCATCCGGGCTCTTCGCGAGCGCGCGCAGTACCGCGCGCTCGAGCTCTTCCGGGAGGTTCGGAACGAAGTCGCGCGGCGAAGGCGCTGGCGACTCGATGTGAGCCTGCATCAGTTCGTAATCGTTCTTGGACCGGAAAGGGACCCTTCCCGTGACGAGATCGAAGAGCAGCACGCCGAGCGAATAGATGTCGGAGCGCGCATCCGTTTCCTGCCCCTGAACCTGCTCGGGCGACATGTACTGCAACGTTCCGACCAGGTGTCCGTGCCGGGTGAGGCGCGAACTGCCGAGCGCGCGCGCAATCCCGAAGTCCATCACCTTTACCACGCCCTTGGTGTTGAGCATGATGTTCGAGCCCTTGATGTCCCTGTGGATGATTCCGTGCTCGTGCGCGAAGCCGATGCCGTCCAGAGCCTGCTGGAACCACGGCACGGCGCGGTTCGCGCCAAGCGCGCCCGATTCCCGGACGATCTCGGCGAAAGTGCGGCCCTCGACGTACTCCATCACCATCCAGATTCCGTCGTCACCGACCACCATCGCGTACAGGGTCGCGATGTTGCTGTGGTTCAGGCGCGCGAGCACCTGGGCTTCGGAGCGAAAGCGCGTGAGCACCTTGGACTGGGTCGCGAGGTCCGCGCGCAGCGCCTTGATGGCCACGGGTCGTTCGAGCAGCGTGTCCGTGGCGCGGTAGACTTCTCCCACGCCGCCTTCGCCGATCTTCTCTTCGAATCGATAGTTGCCGACGATCTTGCCGATCACCGAGACCCCGTCACGCCGACGCAGCTGAATCGCATCCGCCACTGCTATCGGACGCCGGGAGAGGGGCCTTGACGCAAGCGGTCGGCGTGGGAGCCCCGCGGGGAGAGCGTTTCGTCGGGTGCCTGGGTGTTTTCGCGCAACGCCGTTCAGTGCCGCTGCCGTCGGGCCGATCCGGAGCAGATGTTGCTCGATTTAATCGGCATGCTGCTGCTGGCTTGGTTCGCGTGGGCTGGTGGTCGACGCGGTGGGCTCGCGGCGGGGCTCGGACTGTTCACGCTGATCGTCTCCTACGGCGCCGCGATCGGCATGGCGCCGATTCTCGCGACTCCCGTGGCAAGCGCGTTCGGTCTGGTGGATCTGCTCGGGATTCCCGTCGCCGGCACGCTCGCGTTCGCAGTCGCGTTCGTCGCGATGGCCCTGCTGTCGAAGTTCGTGTGCCGCCGGTTCGAAGGGCTGGGCGAGGACGGACGCAGCGCTCGGGATCGTTTCCTAGGGGCTGCGTTCGGCGCGGTCCGCGGTGCGTTCGTGGTGGCGCTGCTGTGTTACCTCGCCGTCTGGGTCGAGGCGCTGCGGCTCTCCGGCGCCGCGGAGGGAATTCCAGAACTGGGCCATTCCGTCGCCGCCGCGGTGACGTCGACGCTCGTGGAAGCCGGAATCGAGACCGCGCTCGCCGACTCCGGTCGCGCGGGACAGGTCGTTGCCCGGCTGGCCGCGAACCCCGGTGCGGCGGTGGTCGACCTTCAGGCGGTGGTCGCGAACCCTCGGTTCGTCGCGGTCCAGCACGATGCGCAGTTCTGGGCGAACGTCGAGGCCGATGCGATCGGAGCGGCACTCAACACGCGGAGTTTCATCGATCTCTCGGAAGACGAGGAACTCCGCCGGCAGATGGCGTCCGTCGGCATGATCGACCAGGAATCCGCCGAGCAGGCGGATCTATTTCGCGCAGCCGTCGGAGACGTGCTTCGCGAAATCGCTCCCCGACTTCGCCGGCTGCGAACCGACCCCGAGATCAACGCCTTGCTCGACGATCCCGAAGTGCTTGCGATGGTCGAATCCGGCGACACGCTCGGACTGATGAATCAACCGCGATTTCGCCGGTTGGTTTCTCGCGTGGTGTCGGATCCGCTCTAGGAGCTCGAACCCGGAACGGGTTCGAGGTGCGCCGCAAGGGAAGCGAAGCTTCCCCCGCTAGTCGACGAGCGCGCTGCCGCGCTCGGGTTGATGGCTCGCGCTTCGAGTCGGTTGACGCAGAGCATCCGGGCTGACGAGCCCCGCGGACATCACCAGCTTGAACGCATCCTCGACCGAAATATCGATTTCGATCAGTTCTTCGTCGGGAATCAGCAGGAAGAATCCGGAAGTCGGGTTCGGGGTCGTCGGCACGAAACAATTGACCATCGCCTTTCCCGTCGCATCCTCGACCACACCCTTTGAGGTGCCGGTCGTGAACGCGAGCGAATAGATGCCCTTGCGCGGAAATTCGACCAGCACGACGCGACGGAAGCGGGAGCTGTGGGCCGAAGAGGTGAAGATCGCCTCGACCAGTTGTTTGACGCCGCCGTAGATGCTCCGGGCGAACGGCACGCGCGCGAGCAGTCGCTCCCAGGCGCGCTGGAGTTCGCCGCCGAGCAGGTGTCGGGCGACGACGCCGAGCAAGAGGATCACGACGAACGTGAAGAGAATTCCGAGCAGCGGGATCGAGGGCGGATCCTCGATGCCGGGCAGGATGAGTTTGATGAACCGCGGCAGCAGCAGGTTGTCGAGCCAGACGATGATCGAGCCGATCGCCCAGATCGTGACGCCAATCGGCGCGAAGAAGAGGATTCCCGCGACGAAATAGTGCCGGATGGCGTCACGGATGAATGCGAAGAATCTCCGTCGCACCTTGTTTGCTCGACCTCCTCAGCGCAGCGCGGTGGGTCCGCCATGGTATCGGAATCCGCGCGTCGCGAACTGAAGCGCAGGGCTCGCGAGCCTAGCGGCTCCGCCGGAAGTTTCGCCCGGGCACCTCGGAGCCCCGCGCTCGCGCGCGCGGTAAACTCTCGCAAAAGCGCTGCGCGCGAGCCGACGCGGGCGCTTCCGCGGAGTTGCCAATAGACTTAAGCCTGCGATGGAAATTTCAGAATAGACATTAAGCCTGCGATGGAAGTTTCAGAATAGACATTAAGCCTGCGATGGAAGTTTCAGAATAGACATTAAGCCTGAGAGGGAAGTTTCAGCGTAGATTGAGTTTTTCGCTCGATCGGTCGATCGATGATCGCTGCCAGGAGCGAGCTTGACGCAAATCGGTCGCGAGATCCGAAGCTCGGAGTGGTGGGTGGCGGGAGCGCTGCTCGCCGCGTTCCTGCCCGCGCTGATCGCGCTGATCGGCGTCTGGATGTCGATCGACTACTACTCCCACGGTTTTCTGGTTCCGCTCGTCGCGTATTGGGCCGCGGCGCAAAGCCGGACTCGGTTTGTAATTCTCGACGATCGCGAGCGCCGCGCGGCGATCGCAGCGATTGTGGTTGCGCTGCTCTACGCGTTGGGACTCGCCGCAGCAAGCGTCTCTCTTCAAGGCTTGGCGCTCGTTGCAGCGGTCGCGACGTGCGCGTTCTACCTCGGAGGCGCTCGCGGTTTGCGGGTGCTCGCGTTTCCGCTCGGCTTCTTGGTGTTCATGCTGCCGCTGCCAGCGGATTGGCTGACGCCGCTGATCGTCAATCTCCAACTGTTGGTCAGTTCCGCCGCAGTCGAACTGCTCGGATGGTTCGGCTCGGCGGTCGTTCGACACGGCAACGTGATCGAACTGCCCGCTGGCGATACACTGTTCGTCGCTGAAGCGTGCAGCGGCATCACGTCTCTCGTCACACTCACGCCACTCGCCAGCGTGCTCGCCTATTTCACCGAGAAAACGCTCGCACGCCGACTGACGATCATCCTCGCGGTCGTGCCCGCGGCCATGCTTGCGAACTTGCTGCGGGTCGTCGTGACGGTTCGAGCCGCGGAGCGCTACGGCGTCGAAGCAGCGACCGGGAACTGGCTACACGAGTCGGCTGGACTGTTCACCTTTGCGCTCGCGTGTCTCGCGCTGATCGGCCTCGGAGCCCTGATGCGGCGCCTCGCACCGACTCGCGCGTGACTCGAGCCGAGCCGCTTCCGCGCTCGCTCGCCGAGCGCACCAAGGCGCTCGCGTTGGCGGTCGGCTTCGACCTCGCGGGCATCGCGGAAGCCGTGCCGCACCCCGAGACCGAATTCCTGCGCGAGTGGCTCGCGAGCGGCTATGCGGGCGAAATGGCCTACCTGGAACGCCGCGTCGAAGAGCGCGTCGATCCGCGTCGACTAATGGATGGCGTGCGCAGCATCGTGGCGGTCGCGCTGATCTACGACCCCGAACTTCCCGCGGACGCCTCGCCCCACACGGCCGCGATCGCGCGTTACGCGGGCGGCGAAGACTATCACGACGTCATGCTCGATCGGCTTCGAGCGCTCGAGTCGGGTCTGGCCGCAATGGTCGGCGCGCCGATGGCGAGCCGCGCCTACGTCGACACCGGACCGGTTCAGGAGCGCGTGTTCGCCGCGTACGCGGGGCTCGGCTGGATCGGCAAGAACAGCTGCCTCATTCATCCGCGCCACGGCTCCTACATGTTCTTGGGTGTGCTCCTCACCGACCTCGACCTCGAGTTCGACGCGCGCGCGCCCGACCACTGCGGAACCTGCACGGCCTGTCTCGACGCTTGTCCGACCGGAGCGATCACGGCCCCCTACGAGCTCGACGCCACGCGCTGCATCTCGTACGCGACCATCGAAGCGCGCGGGCCGATCCCGGAGTCGATGCGCGCCGACCACGGGAACTGGGTGTTCGGTTGCGACATCTGCCAGGAGGTCTGCCCGTGGAATTCGCGCGAGCGCCGGAAGCCGCCGCCCGACCCGTTCGGACTTCGGGCGCGCATCGCGCCCGGCGAACAATGGGTTCGGCCGTCGCTCGAGTGGATCCTCGACCTCGACGAAGAAGCCTGGCGCGCCGCCACGCGAAAAACCGCCCTGCGCCGAACCCGCTACCGAGGCCTGATGCGCAACGCGCTCGTCGCAGCCGGCAACGCGCGCGACCTCTCGCTCGAAAAATCGATTCGCCGCCACCTAGGCAACCCCGACCCCCTCATCGCCGAACACGCCCACTGGGCGCTCTCCCAACTCCCCCTCTAACCCCCCGCGTACTCAACTCCCCGCAAGCCCACTGATCTCCAATGAGAAGACGACCCGGCCAAGCCAAACCGACCCGGCCACGCCGACCCGACCCGGCCAACCAATCCGACCCGGCCACGCCGACCCGACCCGACCAAGCCAACCCGACCAGGCTAACTGGGCCCCGGCTGGTGGCGCCGTCTATTTATCCAAACGGAACTGCCCGGGCAGTGATGCGCGCCACCTGCGCGTTTTCGCCGCCGCCGCTGAGGCCTTCCCAATACTCGAGGATTTCGAGCCCGCCGCAGAGTTCGCGCAATTCGCCGGGCTCGAGCAGGTAGTCGGGGTTGCGCGGGCCGCTGCCGAGTTCGCGCTGACGGACGCTGAAGGTTTCGTAGATCAATACGCCACCGGGCGCGAGTGCGCGCGCGATCGCGGGGAACAGTGGGCGGTGGAGGTAGCGGAACACCAGCACCGCGCCGCAACAGCGCGGTCGGAGCGGAATTTCGGCGGGGTTTTCCAGGTCAGCGCAGAGGGTCTCAAGCGCGAGGCGGCGCTGCGAAGCGGCTTGGCGAAGTTCCGCGAGGAAGCTTCGGTTGCGGTCGATCCCAATCACCCGAACGCCGGTCGCCGCAGCAGCGAGAGCGTGGCGCCCGCGACCGCAGGCGATGTCCACGACCACGCCGAGTCGGGCGGCGTCGCGGATGCGCGAGAGTTGAGCGTTGAAGAATTCCGACGGCGGCGATCGCTCGGGCATCAGCTCAGCGGCCGCCGCGTCGATCGGCGAGCACGGCCGCGAGCCGCCCGGGGTAGTCGGTGATGATGCCGTCGGCGCCGAGATCCAGCAGGCGATGCATCTGCCCGGGATCGTTGATCGTCCAGACGTGAACCTGGACTCCTCGCGCGTGTGCGAATTCGATCAAGGCTTGGCTGACGAGCGGCATGTCGCCGATGCTCGGCGGAACCTGCAGCGCCATCGGGCCAGCGGGAGGCTCGGTTCCTTCGGACGCGCCGCGCAAGAACGCGCGAATGTCGCGCTCGCTCGCGCCCTGCGCGATCGGTAACGCGCGCTTGCCGAGTCGCTCGCGGAGTTCCGCCATGATCTCGTCGTCGCCCGCGGTCAGCAGCGTGATCGCCTCGCGCCGGTGCTCCGCGATCAAATCCAGCGTCGCGTCGATCAGCTGCGATCCGGCTGCCTTGATTTCCAGATTGAAGCGAATTCCCGGAAACGACCGGAATGCCTCTTCGAGGCTCGGAATTTTCACACCGAGACCCCGATACGGATGCGTCTGATCGCCATCGCGGCGGAAGCGGAAGCCCGCGTCGAGGCTTAGCAACTCCGCAGCGCTGAGATCGGCGACCGCTCCGGAACCGTTCGTCACGCGATCGATGACCGCATCGTGGATCAGCACGGGGACGCCATCCCGGCTCAGCTGGAGGTCGCTCTCGAGCACGTTCGCACGCTGCGCGAGTGCGCGATCGAACGCGGGGAACGTGTTTTCCGGAGCCTCGCCCGCGCAGCCCCGATGCGCGATCGAGAGGGGTCGCGGGAGATCGAAATAGGGGTGCGGCACGGCGGGTAGGGTACCATCGCGCGCCCGATGCCCGTCCTGACCCGCGAAGCGATCCTGGCGGAACTCGAATCCGGCAGACTGCAGATCGACCCGTTCCAGCGCGATCAGCTCGGTGCGGCGTCGATCGATCTCACGCTGGGTGATGAGATTCGCGTGTTCCAGCCCAGCAATGGGCCGATCGATCTCCGCGAAGACGCCGACTATCGCGACCATACGCGCATCCAGTCGCTCGACGCTCCCTATGTGCTCGAACCCGGTTGCACGATTCACGGCATCACGCGAGAGCGGATCGTATTGCCGAACAATCTCTGCGGATTTCTCGAGGGCAGGAGCCGATTCGCGCGACTCGGACTCATGATTCACGTGACGTCGGCGTTCGTGCAGCCAGGTGTCGCCAATCGGCAGGTGCTCGAGATGAGCAATGTCGCCGATCGCCCACTGCGGATCTACGCGGGCGTTCGCCTGTGTCAGCTCGTGCTCATGCGCACCGAAGGTGAGGCGCGCTACGAGGGCCGGTTCGCCGATCAGGACACTCTGTAGGTGCGCGCCGTCGTACAGAGGGTTCGCAGCGCGCAGGTTTCCGTCGCGGGTGAAGTCGCCTGCCAGATGGGCGAGGGACTGCTCGCACTGGTCGGAGTGGGTCGAGGCGATACCGAGGAATCAGCGCTCGCGCTCGCCGACCGCATCGCGCATCTGCGGGTCTTTGCGGACGCATCCGGCCGCATGAACCGCTCGCTTCTCGATACGGCTGGAACATTGGGCGTGGTATCGCAGTTCACCCTCTTTGGTGACGCCCGTCACGGTAGACGCCCTTCTTTCGTGGCAGCCTCTCCAGCCGAACACGCGGCCTCGCTGATAGAGGTCGTCGTGGCTGCGGCGCGCGGATTCGGATTGCAAGTGGTGACGGGCCGGTTTCAGACCGAAATGGAAGTGTCGCTCGTGAACTCGGGTCCAGTCACGATCCTTCTCGATACAGAGAAGGCCTTCTGATCGGAGCTTCCGGGCAGCCGGAGCCGCGGTCCGGCTTGACGTGCGCAAACGCAGCGGCATCATGCAGACGGGGCGGCGCCAGTCCCACAGCTGCGGGGTCGGCGCCGGAGCGCGATTCGGGGACGAATCGCCAACAATGAGAGGGGTAATCGTGTTTCAACTCAACGCTATGCGTTTCACTGTAATGCTGGGTGTACTGGTATTCGCACTTCAGGCGGGCCCTGCTCGCGCGGATGATGGTGCGAGCGAGGCGGGGATCGGCACGGCTTCCGCCGTGGCTTCTCTGATCTACGGACCGATCAAGATCGTCTATTCACTGTTGGGCGTAGTTTTTGGCGGCCTCGCGTACGGGCTTTCGGGCGGAGATGCGGATGTGCTGACTGCGGTCGTCACCCCCGCGATTCGCGGAGATTACGTGATCACGCCGAGTCACATTCGCGGTGAACGATCGATCGAGTTCATCGGACACCGACCGGAAGACCAAGAGGACACGGTCGTTCTCGAAGAGATCTACTAGCCCGCGCAGACCATGGCTGGTTTTTCGCTGCGTGCCCGGACAGTTCCGTTTGGATAAATACACGGCGCCACTTGCCCACGCAGGACCTGGGCTGGTTGCTCGCTGCCTGCCATTGGCGGGGGCCCAGTTAGCCTGGTCGTAGCCGCGCAGACCGGGGCTGGTTTCTCGCTGAGCGTCGCTGGCGGGGGCCCAGCAACGGGCAGGGAGACCGGCTGGGTCGCAGAGATTCCTGCCGAGTTTGATCCTGGTGAGCGGCTTTCGGAATTCCGGACCGATCGTAGAGTGAGTTTTTGGCAAACTGGGCGGCGAGAGGGCCGGGGAGTTTGGCATGAAAAGGAAGGGTCGATTCAGCGGGTCGACGCAATGCCGTTTCGATCGCGCGAGCGATCTCCAGGCTCTCCGACGGAATGGGGAGGCCGAGACGCAGTCGAAGGTGATGTATTCCATTTCTCTCTAATTGCTTTAGAGACAATTTGGCTGAAATAGAATACCGACATCAACAGCGAAGACAGGCTGATCCAGCAGACCTTCGCTGCGCAACTCGATCGCGTGCTCCCGCATGCCGTCACCGTCAACATTCGCGGCAACAGTTACCGACTCAAGGACAAGCCCAGGTCCGCGCTCGTCCAGGCAGCCACCGAGGCCGCCAGTGGATCACCCAGGGTGGGGAGTTTTCGATGCCCGTGAGTGGGGAGATTTGGGTGCCCGTTGACACCTCGAGGACGGCAGCGACATCCGAACCGTCCAAGAGCTGCTCGGCCACAAGGACGTCGCCAAGGCGATGATCTACACCCACGTGCTGAACCGCGGGCTCCGGGCGTCCAGTCCCCGGCCGACCGCCTGCTCGGAGGTTGACGATGCACACCCATTCTCGTGTTCTTCTCGGTCTCGTCCGGCCGTCACCTCCCCGCGGAGGGCGACGACCGTAACGCCTGGGCTTCGCGGGGTCTTATACAGACCCGTCTAACGCCGAGCACCGCCTCGCGCGCGTCGCGTCGCATCTCCTGGAATCACGGCACCTTGCGTCGCTCGCGCAGTCCCTTCCAAATCACATTAGGCAGACCGCCTTGTCGCGTTCGTGGTATTTATGCGGGTCTGTCCAATACACGTTGGGCTGCGCGAAGAGGTCCTAGCGGGGGAATCTGCGCTTCCCTTGCGGCGCAGCTCGAACCCGTTCCGAGTTCGAGCTGCTAGCCGGGGCGCTTCAGAACGGCAACCTCTTTCTTGAGTCGCCCCCGAAGGCGGTCCTTCTCTACCTCGAGGTCGTAGTGCGCTTGGAGATTCATCCAAAACTCCTCCGAGGTCTCGAAATACCTCGCGAGGCGTAGCGCCGTGTCGGCGGAGATCCCGCGGAGCCCGTGCACGATCTCGTTGATCCGCCGCGGCGGCACACTGATGTCCTTGGCGATCCGGTACTGCGAGAGCCCCAGCGGCTTCAGGAACTCCTCCTCCAGGATCTCTCCCGGATGAATCGGGGGGTGCGCTCGACGCGCGACAGTCCGCCTCTTAGTGGTAGTCGCAGATCTCTGCGTCATGGGCATCTCCGTCCTTCCAGCGGAAGCAGATTCTCCACTGGTCGTTGATCCGAATGCTGTGCTGTCCTGCGCGGCCTCCCGCGAGGCGCTCCAGACGGCTCCCGGGCGGGACGCGCAGCTCCTCCAATCGCTCGGCCGCATCCAGGAGGAGGAGCTTGCGGTGGGCTCGTCGCTGCACATCCGGTGGCAGCTTGCGCCCCCGCACCCGTTCAAAGACCCTCCGCGTTTCCGCATCTCGGAAGGACCGAATCACGGGTCAGAGCGTAACGCGATCCAATCATAACGTCAACCGTTACTATGGCGGTGGCGCGCAGGAGGAGGACCCAATGAGGATCAAGGCGCTGCAGCTGACGCGCCGCCGCTCCGGAGCCTGCCAGGGCTTCCAGCCGGCGGGCGGCCGGTTGGCAGGCAGGAGCGCCGGCCGCCCGCCGGAGTATCCTCGGGGTTCACGGGCGGCGCGCAGCTGAGCGCCGGTCCGTTGGGCCGACGGAGCGAGGTTCGTGGCAACTATACGATGCACCGGGAAGCTCGAAGCGCAGATTGGAATGAAACTCCCTGCGATCCCCGATGTGTCGCCGTTCGACTGGCATGCCAATTTGCTTTGGCTGGATGGAAAGAAGCATGTCCTGTTCTGCTCAGACGCCACGCGTCTCAGCTGCCTCACACCCGCAGTGTCCAAATCCCAGATTCGGGAGCTTCCTTGGCTTTTGAAGTCCGCGCTTCGCAGCGTCATGACCGATGAGCGCTTCGCTCATGGCATCATTGAGCGCGTCATTGCAGCGCAAGATCCAATCACACTCGCGAGAACCGCGAGCAAATCGGTCCTGGGAACCATTAACGACAACACGATGCACATTCGCTTTCTCCGTGAGCGATACGGAGGCCAATCGCAAATTGGCCTCTCGGAGCTGCATGATCACCTGAACCATATGCCGATGAAGCCGAACGGTTGGAAGTACGCTATCGAGTCGTTCAAGCAAGATTTCGTCGATGCCATCGCCTAGCCAATCGTCCGAGCGAACCCAGCGAGGCGTCAGCCAATTTGCATACGCAAATGGGTCGCCACTTCGTCGGGCCGCTCAACTCCACCGTTAGCGCGACAGGCGGGATGAGTCCCCACAAGTTCACGCCCTCCCGGTCGCCCGCATCGCGGGCCCATCGCCCGGGGCCACCGGCTATCTTGGTCCAACCCATTGCGACCGATGATCTGGCCCGATGCCGGCGACGCTTACCATCGAAAGACGGGTGACCGCGACAGAATCGCGACAGTTACCGCGGCAAGGTTGGTGACGGACTGAAGTCGCTGACAACGCAGCTCGGGTTTGATTTATGAAGAGCCGGTATCCTAAAATAACGCTCGCCGTTAATTTAGGATGCCACCGCCCATGAAACGCACCCTGCAGGGCCGTTACCTCAAGGTCGCTAGTGCAGGCGAGGCGTTCAAGGCCTTCGTCCCGGCGCCGCTGCCGCCGCGGCCGGCCATCGACTGGACGCCCGCGCTGCGGGCCCGCTTCGACGCGGCGCTGTTGGCCCTCGGTCGGCTCGACGCGGTGACCGACCTGCTGCCGAACGCGGGGCTTCTCCTCTACAGCTTCGTCCGCAAGGAAGCAGTGCTCTCGTCGATGATCGAGGGCACGCAATCCTCGCTCACGGACCTGATGCTGTTTGAACTCGACGAGCAGCCGGGCGTGCCCATGGAGGATGTGCGCGAGGTGAGCCGCTACGTGGCGGCCCTTGAACACGGTCTCGGGCGGCTGCGCGGGGGTTTTCCGCTGTCGCTGCGCCTGCTGTGCGAGGTACACAAGGTGCTGCTCGACGACGGGCGCGGATCAAAACTCACGCCGGGCAAGTTTCGCCGCAGTCAGGTCTGGATCGGCGGCACGCGGCCCGGCAATTCGGTGTTCGTGCCGCCGCCGGTAAACGAGCTGGACGAGTGCCTGAAGCACTTCGAGCGCTTCTTGCACGACCAGCCTGAGCCGACACCGTCGCTGGTCAAGGCCGCGCTGGCCCATGTGCAGTTCGAAACCATCCACCCCTTCCTCGACGGCAACGGACGGCTGGGTCGACTGCTGATCGCGCTGCAACTGGCGGCTGATGGCTTGCTGCGCGAGCCGCTGCTCTACCTGAGCCTACACTTCAACGCGCAGCGACAGACCTACTACGAATTGCTGAATGCGGTGCGTTTGTCCGGCGATTGGGAGACCTGGCTGGAGTTCTTTGCCGATGCCTTGGTTGCGAGCGCCGTCCAGGCCGCCTCGTCGGCCAAGCGGCTGCTGGAGTTGGCCTCGGACGATGGCCGGCGCATCGAAGGCCTGGGCCGCGCCACCGCTTCTGCAGTGGCGATCCACCGGGTGCTGCAGCGTAAGCCCATTGGCACTGCTGCGTCGCTCGCGGCCGCTACCGGACTCACGCCGGCCACGGTGAACAAGTCGCTCGCGCACCTGGAACGTATCGGCGTGGTGGCCGAACTCACGAGCAAGCAGCGCGGGCGGGTGTTCAGCTACGCGCGCTACGCCGAGATTCTCAACGAAGGCATGGAATTGCCCGGCCGAGGCGGCCGGCCGTGAGCCATTTCGAGGTGGGTGAAGGGTTGGGGTGGATCGGCCGATCAGGGGGGTTGGCTGGCGTCTCTGACGCTGAACGGCGATCCTGACCGGCTGGGCTTATGACTGAACTCGGTTCCCACTCTTTTATCGCGTTTGCGGCTGGGCTCATTTCGGTGCTGTCGCCGTGCGTGCTGCCGCTGATGCCCGCTTACCTGTCGCTGGTCTCGGGAATCTCGGTGGAAGAGATGCAGGATGGGGGGAGCGACAGCGTGGTCCGGCGCCGGGTGATGCTGGCGTGCTTTGCGTTCGTGATCGGATTTTCCTGCATCTTCGTGCTGATGGGGGTCGGCGCGTTTGCGGTCGGACACGTGCTGCGGACCTGGCAGACCGAAATCTTCGGATTTCGCTTCGGCTTTGCACAGATTGCCGGGGTCTTCATCATCCTGCTCGGGCTGCACATGACCGGCATCACCCCGATTCGCAGCCTGTACCGCGACACGCGATTTCAGCTCCAGTTCAAGCAGAGCAGCGCGGTGAGTGCGTTTCTCGTCGGGGCCGGTTTCGCGCTGGGCTGGTCGCCGTGCATCGGGCCTCCGCTCGCGATGATCCTGACGCTCGCCGGTAGCGAAGAGACCGCGCTGCAGGGCATGGCCCTGCTGATGATCTACTCGGCGGGGCTCGCGATCCCCTTCCTGATTGCGGGCTGGAGCATCGAGTATTTCTTTCAGGCGTTTTCGCGCATCAAAGTGCACTTTCGCAAATTCGAAATCGCTTCGGGGGGCATCCTCGTTGGCGTCGGATTGTTGCTCGTGACCGATCAGCTCTCGGCGTTGAACAGCCGCTTCCGATTCATGACGGACTGGGTTTCCGCCGCGGAGCGGATGATTCAATGAGCCAGGGTGTGTTCAGCGTTGCCGTGCGCGTGGCCGTTCTGGCGGCTTGGGTGGTGTCGCTCCCAGTGCTCGGCTGCAGCGCTCAGGAGCGCGTCGGCTCGAGCGCCTCGGCACCCGATGCCGCGGCGGAAAAACCGCAGAGGCCGGCGCCGAATTTTGCTTTGAAGAGTGTCGATGGCCGGCCCGTTTCGCTCGCCGAGCATCGCGGCAAGCCGGTCGTGATCGATTTCTGGGCGACCTGGTGCGTTCCGTGCCTCTACCAGGTTCCCGAACTCAACGCGTTCTGGAAGAACCACCGCGAGGCCGGCGACGTGGCGGTGATCGGCGTCGCAGTCGACGTCGAGGGCGCCTCGGTCGTGGCTCCGTGGATCGAAGAGCAGGGCGTCGAATACTCGATCGCACTCGGCGACGAACGCCTGGCGCGGGACTTTGGCGTCATGGGCTTTCCGACGCTCGCGATCATCCGCCCCGACGGCAACATCGATTCGCTCCACGTCGGATTGATCGAGGTGGAAGAGCTGGAGCGCCTGGTGGCCCCGTTCATCGGTGCCGCCGAGGTCCTCGAGCCGGGCTCCTAGGCGGCTCAGCCCGCTTGGCTGGCGCTCCGCGAGGCCCTCAAGCCGGGGGCCGAACTCGTCGAAACCGCCCTTGGCGCGGCCCAGGGGGAAGTCTTGGATCAAGGTGATAAAACGGACATCCGGGCGCGCGGCTCCTACCAGCGCGTCTTCGCGGCTGGGGAAACCGTCTTCGATGAAGGCGATAGCGGCGACAAGCTCTACGTGATCCAGGGCGGAGAGGTCGAACTGTCTCGGACCGCGCACGGTGGGCAGCGAGTCGTCGCGCGACTCGGGGCCGGTGATTTCTTTGGGGAACTCGGGGTGGTGCTCGGCCGGCCGTGTACCAATCGCGCGGTCGCGGTCTGCAACACCCGCGTGCTCGAGCTCGACCGCGAGACCCTCCAGGCGATGTGCCTCGCCGAGCCCGAAATCGCGATTCGGATGATCCGCGTGCTCGTCTCGCGGCTGATCGAAGCCGAGCGTCGGCTGGCGGTGCTCGGGGTCGACGATCTGCTCCGGCCGATGGTGCGAGATCTGATCCGCAAAGCGGAGCCCAACCCCGAAGGCGGCTACCGAATCCCAAGGACGCTGCGGCAGCTCGCAGAGGATTGCGGGCTGTCGATGCTCGAGGCCCACCGCGCCTTGCACCAACTCTTCGACAGCAAGGCGGTTCGCTTGGTCGACGACTGCCTCTACGCCAAGGATCTAGAAGCGCTCTCCGCCTGCCTCGAACCCGAACAAGCCGCCTAGCCCCCCCGCCAAACCCGCCAATCCCCAATTCCAAAACGACCAGGCCAACTGGGCCCCCGCCGGTGGCGCGCAGCGAGAAACCAGCTCCGGTCTGCGTGGGCAAGAAACCAGCCCCGGTCTGCGTGGGCAAGAAGCCAGCCCTGGTCTGCGCGGGCAGCCCTGGTCTGCGCGGGCTGTGTGTGTAGTTGAGGCTCTGTTAGCGTGGGTTCTCCAATCTGGCAGGGGGAACGGTGGCTCGAGAGATCGGAGCGCTCTGGGCGCTGCTGATGGGGGTGCTCATTGCGGGGCCGGCGTTTGCGATCCTCGACACGGAGTTCGACGAGACCCCATTCGAGCTGAGCGCCGACCAGCTCGAATACGAGCGCCAGCGCGATGTCTACGTGGCGCGCGGCAACGTGAGGTTGGTCCAGGCCGACAAGACGCTCAGCGCCGACTGGATCAGCTTCAGCCGCCGAGAGAGCCGCGGCGTCGCGACCGGAAACGTCGTCTTCTCGGACGGGGCCGACACCGTCTACTCCAGTTTCGTCGAATTCAATCTCACGAACTTGCAGGGCGTGCTGTTCATGGCGCACTTCGACGCATCGGAAAATCGATTTCGGATGGAAGGCGAGGAGATCGTCAAGACTGGCGATCGCAGCTACAGCTTCGAACGCGGGCGATTTACGACGTGCCGGTGCCCCGATGACGGCGAGGATCCCTGGCAGATCCGAGCGGACAGCGCCGAACTCGAAGTCGAGGGCTATGCGGTCGCTCGCAACACGACGGTGAACATCCTGGGCGTTCCGATCATCTGGTTGCCCTGGATGCTCTATCCGGTCAAGACGCAGCGGGACTCGGGTTTCTTGTTGCCCGAGTTCGGCTATCGCAAGCGAACCGGTTTCGAGCTGGGCGTGCCGTATTTCTGGGCCGCGGCGCCCAACGTGAACATGACGTTGACGCCGCGCTGGCTCTCGAAGCGCGGCGTGAAGGGCGAGGTCGAGACCGAGTATCTGATCGGCGAACACTCCTCGGGAAACGTCTTTGCCTCATTCATCCACGACGAGCACGTCAAGAACGACAGCTTCGAGGACCCGAGCGATATCGAATACCCCTACAGTCGCGAGCGCTGGATCGCCAAGGGACGTCAGGATTTCCACCTGCCGCACGACTGGCGGTTCAAGTCGGAATTTCAGGCGGTTTCGGACAACGCCTACCCGACCGACTTCAGCGACCTTCCCGATACCGGTCGCGACCGTTTTCTGGAATCCAACGCGTTTGCGACCAAACACTTCAATACGTCTGGAGACTATGGCTTCGTGGTGTCGGCGCTCTACGCCGATGATCTCCAGAACCCGAACGATCGAGATCGCGATGCATACCTGCTGCAGCGGCTGCCGAATGCCGAGTACACGATGCTCCCGACACGAGCCCCCTGGCTCGAGCAATTGGTTCCTTCGTTCGACGTCGAATACACGTATTTCGGACAGCAAGAGAATCCGGACGATTCGTTCGCGCCGACCTCGGTATTGAGTAACGGGATGGGTGGGACGCTTCCGCCTGCGGCGCTGCTTTCGGCGAACGGCCTGTTCTACGACGTCGGGATCGACGCGCTCCCCAACGAGCAAGAACAGGGCACCGGCATCGACCCCCACGCTGACGATTTCCTGGATACGGGTGGCACGGAGGGCAACGGGCGCTTCGACGAGGGTGAACCGCTCGCGGATCGCGGTCACCGGCTGAAGCTCAATCCGCGGCTCGCGCTGCCCGGGCGGCTCGGAAATTTCGTCGAGTTGTATCCCGAGGTTGGCTGGAGGCAGACCTTCTACGACTCGCGCGTCAACGGCCAGGAGTCGTGGGGCGCTCTCACCGGACGCGTCGATCTCCGCACGCGCCTGCGGCGAAATCTCGGCAAGGCAATCACGCACATCCTGGAGCCGCGCGTCGGCTACGCGCTGGTGGCGACGCCGAACTTCGGCGACGAACCGGTGTTTACGCCGCAGACCGCGTTGCCGCAGATGCGTATCCGCGAGCTGAATCTCGACAACGTGACGCGGGATCGCGCGGACCGAGTGGATGATTTCAACGGCTTGACGTGGGGCATCGGCAACCGGTTCTACAGCAAGGCGACAGGCGATCGCGGCCCCCAGCTGCTCGCCGACGTCGTCGTGCTCACGCAGTACGATTTTACCGACGGTGGGCAACTGGGAAACATCGTGATCGACGCAACGGGGCGACTCGGGAGCTTCACGGATCTGCGTTTCGACCTCGCTTTCGACCCCGAAGATGCGGCGCTCGCGGAAGTGCTCAGCGAGGGTGTCTGGCGCGGGGAGCGCCTGGCCCTCCGGCTCCGCTATCGATACCTGAAGTCCATCCCGCAGTTCTTCGAGAATTTTCTCCAGGCAAATGATCGCTATGACGATTTTCAGAGCAATTTCAATCGAATCAATCAGATCAGCGCCGCGATCGGTTTCCGATTCAGCGCGAATTGGTTGGCGCGCTACGAGGTCGCGTATGCGTTCGAGCGCTCGTTCCTGCTCACGAACGGCGTCGGCGTCGAGTATCTCAGCAAGTGCGATTGCTGGGCGATGGGGCTCGAGGCGCGGCAGAATCGCCAGATCGGATTCGAGTTCAATCTCGTCTATCGAATCATCGGACTCGGCAACGACTCGACGGGCACCTCGCGCGCGGGATTGGCGCAGTTCAGCTTCCTTGACGGCACCTAGAACGTTTGATAACAACGCGTTTTCACATCGTTTTTCCATTCCCGGCCGCTAGTCGGCGCCGGACGAGAGGCTGAGTTGTACCGCCCGTCCCGAGCATCGTTCGACGAACTCGCAAAGCGTGGGAATTGGATCCCCGTCATGCGCGAGATTCGGGCCGATCTCGACACCGCGTTGTCACTCTTCAAGCGCCTCGACGACGGCGAGACGAGTTTTCTCTTCGAGTCCGTCGAAGGCGCCGAGAAGTGGGCGCGCTACAGCTTCATGGGACGCGGCGCGCGCGCGATCTTTCAGGCCCGCGGAAACTCCGTGGAGTGGACCGAAGCCGGCCGCAGCGAAAAGTTTCAAATCGAAGGGGACCCGCTCGCTTTTCTGCGCGAAAAGCTGGCCGGGATCGAAGCCGCGATTCCGGCCGTGGGCCGCGATCTGCCGCCGTTTCTCGGAGGCGCAGTCGGGTTCGTGAGCTACGACTGGGTTCGATTCGTCGAGCGGATTCCCGACGCCAACCCGGACGAAATCGGCTTGCCGGACCTCCGATTCATCTTCCCTGAGGTCGTGGTGATTCACGACAATGCGCGCCACACGGCATTCGTGGTGCGGCACGTCGAACTTCGGCGCGGGGACGATCACGGCGCGATCTACGAAGCCGCTGTTGCGGATGTGAATCAGGTGGTTGGCCGGCTGCGCGAGCCACTCCCCGCGGAGATCGAACGCGATGAACTTCGCGCTCCGATGGCGCTGGCGCGCAGCTCGACGCGCGAAGAGTTTCATCAGATCGTCAAGCGAGCCAAGGAGTACATCGAAGCCGGCGACATCTTCCAGGTCGTCCTGTCGCAGCAGTTTCGGGTGCCGCTACAGGTGGATCCCTTCACCATCTACCGACATCTGCGCTCGATCAATCCGAGCCCCTATCTCTTTTTCATACGTTGCGACGGGCCGGTGATGATCGGCTCGTCGCCCGAGGCGTTGGTGCGGCTTTCCGGCCGCAAGATCGACGTGCGACCCATTGCGGGCACGCGTCGGCGCGGTGCGACGGCCGAAGATGACGAAGCGATCGAAGCGGGCTTGCTCGCCGACGCGAAGGAGCGAGCGGAACACTTGATGCTCGTCGATCTCGGTCGCAACGACGTGGGCCGGGTGGCGACCATCGGCAGCGTGAAGGTGAGTGAGTTCGCGATCGTCGAGCGCTATTCGCACCTGATGCACATCGTGTCGAACGTCCAGGGCGAACTTCGACCGGGTCTCGACTGGCTGGACCTGCTACGCGCGACGTTTCCCGCCGGTACGTTGTCGGGTGCGCCGAAGGTTCGCGCGATGGAGATCATCGACGAGCTCGAGAACCTGCGCCGCGGCCACTACGGCGGATGCGTCGGCTACATCGATTATTCGGGAAACATGGACACGGCCATTGCGATCCGAACGATGCTCGTGAAGGAAGGCGAGATCTTCATGCGCACGGGTGCGGGGATCGTCGCGGACTCGGACCCGGATTACGAATACGAAGAGACCATGACCAAGGTGCAGGCACTCGTCGAGGCGATCGACATGGCGCGCGAAGGAATCGATTGATGGGCGCGCAACCTGCAGTCCCCGGTTCGCGCGTGCGCTTGTTGATGATCGACAATTACGATTCGTTCACCTTCAATCTGGTGCAATATCTCGGCGAACTTGGTGCAGATGTGGAGGTGATTCGAAACGATGTCGAGACGCTCGACGAGCTGCTCGAGCGCAGACCCGCCGGGATCGTGATATCGCCGGGACCTGGCGAGCCGAGCGCAGCGGGTGTTTCGGTCGCGCTGGTTTCGGCCAGCGCGGAGCGCGGGATCCCGTTGCTGGGCGTGTGCCTCGGCCATCAGGCGATCGGAGTTGCGTTCGGGGGGCAGATCGTTCGCGCACGATCGATCATGCACGGGAAAGTGTCCTCGATCGACCACGACGGCGTTGGTTTGTTTCGCGGCGTCGAATCGCCCTTCGAAGCAACCCGGTATCATTCGCTCGTGATCGAACGAGAATCCTGCCCGGAAGAACTCGTGATCACCGCGCGAAGTGACGATGGTGAGATCATGGCGGTTCGGCACCGAGAGTTTCCGATCGAAGGCGTCCAATTCCATCCAGAATCGATTCTCACGCGAGTCGGCAAGGCGCTGCTCGCGCGCTTTCTCGAGAGCTGCTCGCCGCGAACCGCCGCGTGAGTCTGCGCATGGCGATCGCGACCGCGATGCAGGGCTCCGAGGTTCCGGCGGCGATGCTCGATGCCGCCTTTGCGGAGATCATGGACGGGAAGGCATCCGCGGTCCAGATGGCCGGCCTGCTGATCGCGCTGCGCTGCAAGGGAGAAACGGTGGGCGAGATCGTGGCCGCCGCAAAGGCGCTGCGGAGCCGGGCCGTGATGTCAGCGAGCGTCGACCCGAAAGCGATCGATCTGTGCGGCACGGGCGGCGACGGCGCGGAGACCTTCAACATATCGACGACCGCTGCGTTCGTCGTGGCGGGCGCCGGAGTGCGGGTTGCAAAGCACGGGAACCGAGCCGCGAGCAGCCGGTCCGGCAGCGTCGACGTGCTCGAGAGCCTCGGTGTCCGAGTCGATCTTCCAGTCGAGCAAGCGGCGCGCGTTTTCGAGAAGACCGGAATCGTGACGTTCTTCGCTCGGCGCGCGCACCCCGCGATGAAGCGGATGGCGCCGGTGCGCCAGGAACTCGGCGTGCGGACGTTGATGAACTGCCTGGGCCCGCTGCTCAATCCGGCGGGCGTACGCCTACAGCTCGTCGGCGTCTACGCGTCGGAATTGGTGCAACCCATCGCCGAGGCATTGGGTGAACTCGGTGCGATCCGCGCGCTAGTCGTCCACGGTTGCGATGGCCTCGACGAGATCACCACGCGCGGACCGACCAAGGCAGCGCTGCTCGAGGCCGGAAGTGTTTCCTCGATCGAGATCAACGCCGCAAAGCTGGGGATTCCACCTCCGCTGCAGGGCGCGCTTCGCGGCGGTACGCCACGGGAGAATGCCGACATCGCGCGCAGCCTGTTGGCGGGCGAAAGCGGCGCGCGACGCGACATCGTGCTGATCAACGCGGGCGCTGCGATCTGGCTGGCCGGCGCCGCAGAAGACCTCGCGGAAGGAGTTGATCTGGCGCGCCGAAGCATCGACTCGGGCGCGGCCCGGGAGCGTCTCGAGGTGCTGATCGCAGTTTCCAATTCAACCGCAGCCGTTGATTCGACAGTGGAACCCGGGGAATGAATATTCTTGCGGAAATCCTGGATCACAAGCGGAGCGAAGTGTCGGAGTCGAAGAAGCGGCTGCCGGCGGCTCGGATGGCGACGGACGCCGAGGCCTGCAAAGAATCGACACGCGGCTTCCGGAGTGCGCTCGAGAGCGCCGCAAAACCGCGGATCATTGCCGAGATGAAGCCGCGCTCCCCGAGCCGTGGCGTGATCCGAGCCAATTTCGACCCCATTGGCTGCGCGAACGCGTATCTGGCAGGCGGCGCGGCCGCCATCTCGGTGCTGACCGACAGCCGTTACTTTGGCGGAGAGCTCGGGTACCTCGCAATCGTACGCCGCGCGGTTGCGCTACCGCTATTGCGCAAGGATTTCGTGGTGGACGCCTACCAGATCGACGAGGCACGGGTTGCGGGTGCGGACGCGATCCTGCTGATCGTCGCCGCATTTTCCGAGCCGAATCCCGTAGCCGAGATTCGGAGGCTGAAGGGCCGCGCGGCCGCGCTCGGACTCGACGCGCTCGTGGAGGTTCACGACGAGCGCGAGTTCGAGATTGCGCTCGAGTGCGAAGCCGACCTGATCGGCGTCAACAACCGCGATCTTGGTACATTCGAGGTCGACCTCGGGATCAGCGAACGGCTCGCTGGGAAAGCGCCCGAGGGTGTCGTGATGGTTGCGGAATCCGGCATCTTTACGGCGCAAGATGTCGCGAGGCTCGAATCGGCGGGTGCCGACGCATTCTTGGTAGGAGAGGCGTTGATGCGAGAGCCGGATGTCGGTTTTGCGTTGCGCCAATTACGGAGGGGATTGCAATCGTGACGGGGAACATTCGGATCAAGATCTGCGGGATAACGAGTCCCGACGACGCGGAGATCGCCGTCGAAGCCGGCGCGGATTTGATCGGGCTGAATTTCGTGCCAGGTTCACCGCGGATGTTGGATCTTCAGACGGCAGTGGCCATCGCGGAACGCGTCAACGGGCAGGTCGAGCGCGTCGGCGTGTTTCAGGATGCGGAAGACGACGAGATCATGCGCGTATTGCGTCGGGTCGATCTCGAGAGAATTCAATTTCACGGAGACGAGACCGAGGAGCAGGTCGAGGCGGTCGATCTTCCCGTCATCAAGGCGCTCCGCGGGGCGGATCTCGAGGCTGCCGAGGAATATCCGGGCACGATGCTGCTGCTCGATCACCCCAGCGAAGGCGGTGGTCGTGGTGTCGCGTGGCAATGGAGCGATGCAGGCAAACTGATCGAGCGCGGTCACGACGTGATCATCGCGGGTGGCCTGACGCCAGAAAATGTCGGAGAGGCGATCCTCGGACTGGGCGACCTGCTTCCCTGGGGGATCGATGTCGCATCCGGCGTCGAGAACGCGGGGTATCGCAAGGACGCCGCGCGGATCGAGGCTTTCATCGCGGCGGTTCGAAAAGCGGAGAGCGAAGAACAATGAGCGCGGGAAATGCTCCCGGCCGCTTTGGCGAGTACGGCGGTCGCTATGTACCCGAAGTCCTGATCGCGGCGTTGGACGAACTCGAGGGCGCGTATCCGCGAATCGCCGGGAGTGCCGAATTCAAGGCGGAGCTGGATGATCTGCTGGCCACCTACGCGGGCCGTCCGACGCCCTTGACCCACGCGCGGCGCATGACCGCCGACCTCGGCGGCGCGCGGATCTACCTGAAGCGAGAGGATCTCGCGCACACGGGCGCGCACAAGATCAATAACGTCCTCGGACAGTGCCTGCTCGCGCGCTATATGGGCAAGAAGCGGGTAATCGCGGAGACCGGCGCGGGCCAGCACGGCGTTGCCACGGCGACGGCGTGCGCGTTGTTGGAGTTGGACTGCGAGGTCTACATGGGCGTGGAGGACGTGGCGCGTCAGGCGCTCAATGTGTTTCGGATGGAATTGCTCGGAGCCCGGGTTCACCCGGTGTCGAGCGGTTCGAGAACGCTCAAGGACGCGATCAACGAGGCGATGCGCGATTGGGTGACGAACGTTCGGAGCACCTACTATTGCATCGGCTCCGTGATGGGCCCCCACCCGTACCCGACGATGGTGCGCGACTTTCAGCGCGTCATCGGTGTCGAAGCGCGTCAGCAGATGCTCGATGTGGAGGGTCGACTGCCCGATGTGCTGATCGCGTGCGTCGGCGGCGGTTCCAACGCGATGGGCCTCTTCCACCCGTTCATCGAAGACGCAGCCGTGCAGATGATCGGCGTCGAGGCTGCGGGCGAGGGGCTCGAATCCGGGCGCCACGCGGCCTCGCTCAGTGGGGGCGGCGCCGGTGTGCTGCACGGGATGCGCAGTCTGGTGCTTTCCGATGACGATGGTCAGATCTTCGAGGCTCACTCGATTTCGGCCGGACTCGATTACCCGGGAGTGGGTCCCGAGCACGCTCATCTGCGGGACAGCGGGCGTGCCCGATACGTGACGGCGGACGACGAGTCGGCACTCGATGCATTCGGCTACCTGTCCAGGATGGAGGGGATCATTCCCGCGTTGGAGTCGGCGCACGCGATCGCGCACGCGCGGCAGCTGGCACCGACGCTCGCGCGCGAATCCATCGTGTTGATCAATTTGTCGGGGCGTGGAGACAAAGATGCGCCGCAGGTCCGCGATCTGCTCGCGGCGCGGCGCTCGGCCGCGCACTGATGGGACGCATCGCCAATCGGTTTGCGGAGCTGCGCGCGCGCGACGAGCGCGCGTTGGTCGCGTTCATCACGGCCGGCGATCCGAATCTCGCAACCAGCCAGGCGCTGCTGCTTGCCATGGCCGAGGCCGGTGCGGACGTGATCGAGATCGGAGTGCCGTTTTCCGATCCGCTCGCCGAAGGGCCGACCATCCAGCGTTCCAGCGAGCGCGCGCTTCGCTCGGGGACCACGCTGCGGGGCGTGCTGGGCATGATCAAGAACCTGCGCCCCCGGATCGAACAGCCGCTGGTTTTGATGGGATACGCGAATGTCTTTCTGGCGATGGGCGAACGGAATTTTGCAGCCGCCGCGCAGGAGGTCGGTGTCGACGGAGTCATTACGGTGGACTTGCCGCCGGAAGAGGGCGCGCTCTTCTTCGACTCCCTGATCGAGCGCGACGTCGACCCGATTCTGCTGGCTTCGCCGACGACCTCGGAGCCTCGCCTCGCGCAGCTGGCGAAGAGCACGCGCGGCTTTCTCTATTACGTGTCGCTCACGGGCGTGACCGGTGCGCGCAAGGAGATCGCGACCGGGTTGGAGCAGGCGGTCGCGCGCATTCGGACGCTGTCCGACATCCCGGTCTGCGTCGGATTCGGGATTTCGACGCCCGAACAGGCTGCGGAAATCGGGCGCTACGCGGACGGAGTGGTGGTGGGAAGCGCGCTCGTCGATCGCATCGAGGCGGCTAAGTCGCCCGGGCTGGCCGTGAGCTCGGTATCCGAATTCGTCGCGGGACTCAAACGCGCCCTGCGCTGAACCGCTCGAACAGCCGTCGAACCTGACGCCGAGTCTCCTCGACGTCGCCGGAATTGTCGATCACGACGTCGGCCATCGCCTGCTTGCTCTCGATCGGCAGCTGTGCGCGAATTCGACGCAGCGCCTGGTCCCGGTTGCATCCGTCGCGCGCGATCTGCCGCTCGATCTGCTGCTCTTCCGAGGCGTAGACGAGTACGCTTGCATCGAAAGAGGAAGGTGCCTTCGCGTTCGAGCGCCCATCGCGGGCTTCGAAGAGAAGCGGGATGTCGACGACGATGAGCGGAGCACCGCTCGCCTGTGCGCTGGTCACGCGCTCGGCGATGATGGCCGTGACCTTCGGGTGGACGATGGCCTCGAGCCGTCGGCGGGCCGCGGAATCGCGAAAGACGCTCGCGGCGAGCGCGCTGCGATCGAGATGGCCCTCAGCGTCGAACACTTCGGATCCGAATTCTGCCGCGATTTCTTCGAGCATCGGCATCCCCGGCGCTTGCAATTCACGAACGATCGCATCGGCGTCGATCACGCTTGCGCCGAGCGATGCGAGAAAGTGCGAGACCGTGCTCTTGCCGGTTGCGATTCCTCCAGAGAGCCCGAGAACACGCGCCATGGCCCGGAAGATCGCACGCTCCGGCTCCGGCCGCACGAAGCCGATGCCTTAGGCGCTCTCCCGGCCGTCGTCGACGATCACGCAGTTCTTGCCGTCTGCCTTCGCGCGGTACAGCGCGCGGTCCGCGTCGTCGAAGAATTTTTTTCGATCGCCCTTGAACTGGGAGACGCCGACTGAAACCGTTACCCGCGTGAGGCGCATGGAATCGCCGAGGATGAAGGACGATTCGGCAATCGCAGTTCGGAGTTTTTCGGCGAGCTGGTAGGCGCCTTCCAGATTCGTACCGGGAGCGAGCACGGCGAATTCCTCTCCGCCGTAGCGAGCCAGCAGGTCGCTCGAGCGCACGGCCGAGTTCATGATCAGCGCGAGCCCGTGTAGGAGTTCGTCGCCCGCGGCGTGTCCGAATCGGTCATTGAGCGACTTGAAGTCGTCGATGTCCACCAACAAAAGAGACAACGGGCTGGACGAGCGGGCTGCGCGCCGAATCTCGCGCGTGAGTTGATCCTGGAAGAATCGGTGATTGTGGAGCTTGGTGAGTCCGTCGGTGATCGAGAGCTGCTCGAGCAGTTCGTTGGCCTGTTGGAGCTTGATGTTGTGCGCTCTCAGGTTCTCGTAGCTCTGCTGGATCTCGTCCTGGTAACCGCGCACCCGGCGCAACATGTGGTTGAACGCGCCGATCAGAACGCCGATTTCGTCCCGGGTACCGGGATCGGGAATTTCGAGATCGAAGTTCCCGTCCGCGACGCGACGCGCGCCTACCGACAGCGATTCGATCGGTTTGAGTACCGCCGACGTGATCCGATACGCGATGACACTGAGCGCGAGGACCACCGCCAGATCGATCAACAGCATCCGACGGATCAAGCTCAGAAGCGGCGCGTAGGCGATCCCAAACGGAATCTCGAACGCGACGTACCAGCTGGATTCGGCGACCGGATGCAGGCTGCTCATGATCTGCCGCCACGGCGAGCCAGTTTTCTCGCGGACGCGCGCATCCCTCGCGGCGCCGGCAGCGGGAATTTCGATTTGGCTCGGAATTTCCGCGCCGCCGGCCGCCGCGAGCACGTCGCCGGTTTCCGCCGCGAGCAGCATCACGCCCTCCGGGTGGGGCCGATGTTCCGACAGGAGATCTGCGAGTCGCTGCCGGTCGAAGGCTCCGATCGCGACCAGGTCGGCATCGCGCCCGCCCGCTGGCGACGCGGCAACGGCGGGAATCCGGGCGCCGTTCGCGTCGCGAATCGAGATCCAGTCCGCCGCGGCGAGCGATGCGTCGCTCGCGCCCGGGCAGGGGGGCGCGATGCCGGCCCGCGCCGATGCGGTCGCGCTGTGTCGGTCGCACAGCGCGACACCTTCGAGGTAATGGCTCCGCGCGAGCAGCGCGGAGAGTTCGGAATCGCCCGAGTCGGCGGTTGGGGCCGAGAGTTCGGAATCCCCCGAGTCGGCGAGCAGCTGCGCGAACTCGTCGCGCCCGGCCGAGAGCCAAGCGGCGGTTTCATCCGCCGCGCGCTGAGCGCCTTTCGGGTAGCGCTCGGCAATGGATTGCGTCAAAAAATCGCGGGTGGGGTGGATCGCCGCCCAGCTCACGAGCAGAGCCGACGCGAAGCTCCCCACGAAGACCATCACCACGATTTTCGTGACGAGGCTGTTGATCGTCAGATCGTCTGATTGCGGGTCGATATCGGGCATGGGCCTTTTGGGGTTGCCGGTTGCTGATGCATCGACCATCGGGCGTGCCGGCTTGACCGCTTTTAGACCCGAAGAATCCAGATAAATCCATACTTTTCAGCCACTTACGCTCGAAGTCGGGCGGCCCCTGAGCGCGCAGCGGGAAGATCCGGATAACCCCTTGCAATTCCGATGAAATTCCCGATTTCGAGAATTGCGCGGGCTCGGGGCCTCCACTACCTTGCGCAAGGTTTTTCAGGGGGTTAGCGGAGTTTTCGACGCCCGCGGAACCTTCGAACGACCATCCCCCGACTTGCTCCGCAGCCGGTCGCCGTGTTGGCGGCGGGCGGGGGTCGCAACGGGAGCTGCATGGCCGAGCCGGAACACTCGAATTCCGAACCTGCGGTGTCCGAATCCGCGACTCCCGCGACTCCCGCGACTTCCGCGACTTCCGCGACTTCGGATGGAAATTCGGAGCTCGCGCGCCTGCGCGAGCGGATCGACGCGGTGGATCGCGCGATTCTCGAGCAACTGAATCTGCGCGCGAAATGGGTGCTCGAGGTGGGTCGTCTCAAGCAGAGTCGCGGCAGCTGCGTGTACGAAGAAGGGCGCGAGAAGCGGATCGTGAGCAGCCTCGTCGAGAGCAATCGGGGCCCGTTCCCGGACAACGGACTGGCTCCGGTGTTTCGGGAAATCATCTCGGCGACCCGCTCGCTCGAGGATCGCCTTTCGATCGCCTACCTGGGACCCGAGGGCACGTTCAGCCACGAGGCTGCGAACCTCAAATTCGGTCGACTCGCGGAGCTCGAGCCGGTCCCAAGCATTGGAGACGTCTTCGCCGCCGTCGAACGCGGGAGCGTGAGCCTGGGAATCGTCCCGGTCGAGAACACGACCGAAGGCGTGGTCACCCAGACGCTGGATGCCTTCGCGGAGAGCGACGTGTTGATCTGCGGCGAGGTCTTGCTGCGAATTTCGAACCAGCTGGCTTCCCGAAGTGGCCGGCTCGCGGATGTTCGGCGGGTGGCGTCGAACCCACAGCCGCTCGCCCAATGTCGGCATTGGCTGGATCGCAACCTCCCGGGCGTCGAGCGGATCGAGACGCTCAGCACGACCGCGGCTGCAAAACTGGCTGCCGACGACGGCACGCTCGCCGCAATCTGCAGCGCGGGCGCGGCAGCGGGCAACGGACTTCGGATCATCGAGGCCTCGATCGAGGATCGCCGCGACAACACGACCCGGTTCGTGGTGATCGGCAAGCAGATGCCGGAACCGACCGGCAACGATCTCACTTCCGCCGTGTTCACGATTCGCAAAGACGAGCCCGGTGGACTTCACCGGTTGCTGAGTCCCTTCGCCGACGAGGGGATCAATCTCACCTCGATTCAGCTGCGGCCGATCAAGGGCAAGCCCTGGGAGTATCTGTTCTTCCTCGACCTGGAGGGCCACCAACGAGAGGAGCGGATCGAGAAGGCACTCTCGCTCGTCGCCAACATCGCGCACTCGCACCGTGTGCTGGGCTCCTTCCCGAGGGCGGATGTCGAACGGGGTCGGAGTTAGGGCGATGGGTATCGACTCAATCATCAAGCCGCACATCCGGGATCTCGATCCCTACCAGCCCGGCAAGCCGATCGAGGAACTCGAGCGTGAACTCGGGCTCGAGGGCTGCATCAAGCTCGCCTCCAACGAGAGCCCGATCGGACCCTCGCCGAAGGCGATTGCCGCGATTCGCGCGGTGCTCGAGGGCGTGCACCGCTACCCGGACGGCGCGAGTTTTGCGCTGCGCAAGGGGTTATCGGCTCGACTTGCAGTCGATCCCGAGCAACTGGTCTTCGGCGCTGGCGCCGACGAGATCCTCGAGCTCCTCGCGAAGATCTTGCTCGGGCCCGGCGACGAGCTCGTCTACGCCTGGCCTTCGTTTGCGATGTATCCGGTGGTCGCCCAGGGCATGGGCGCAACCTCCATCCGTGTGCCGCTCACCGAGGATCTCACGCACGACCTTCCGGCGATGTCGGCCGCCGTCACGAAACGAACGCGACTGGTCTTCGTCTGCAACCCGAACAACCCGACCGGCACGAGCGTGGGCGCCGAGGCGTTCGATCGCTTCGTCGAGTCGTTGCCCGAAAACGTCGTGCTCGCGGTCGACGAGGCGTACTACGAATTCGTCCGGCGCCCGGATTTTCCCGACTCTCTCGCGTGGATCCGCCGCCGACCCGGCACGATCGTATTGCGCACCTTTTCCAAGATCTTCGGTCTGGCGGGCTTGCGGATCGGTTTCGGGGTCGCGGATCGCGAACTCGCCGGCTACCTCCAGCGGGCGAGACATCCCTTCAACGTCAGTCGGCTGGCGGAGGTCGCCGCGCTCGCGGCGCTCGACGACGACGAGCACGCACAGCGCGCACTCGCGACCAACTGCGAAGGCGCCGACTACCTGCGCCGCGAGCTCGGCGCGCTCGGGATCGAGACCTGGCCGAGCGACGCGAATTTTCTGCTCGCCCGGGCGGGAGCCGGAACGGCCGAGCGCTTGCTGCGAGAAGGCATCATCATCCGGGCGCTGACGGGTTTCGGAATGCCCGATCACGTCCGCATCACTATCGGTCTTCCCGAGGAGAACGAGCGCCTGGTCAAGGCGTTGCGGAAGCTCAAGGAAAACGGACGGTGAAGCCCCTCTTCGAACGGGTCGCGGTGATCGGACTCGGCCTGCTCGGTGGGTCGGTCGCCGCGGCGGCCAAGCGCAGCGGTGTCGCCCGCAGCGTGGCCGGATCCAGCCGCAGCGCAGACGCGCGCGCTTTTGCGCGCAGCCGCGATTGGGTCGACGAGACCGGGTCGGCTCCCGAAGCCACGAACGGTGCAGATCTCGTCGTGCTCGCGACTCCGGTGTTTGCGATGGCGGACGTGCTGCGGGAGTTGGCTCCCTGGCTGCGCGCAGACGCGATCGTGACGGACGTCGGAAGTGTCAAGGCACAGCTCGCGGAGACGCTGCCGGGCCTGCTGCCCGCAGGCGTGTGCTACGTGGGTTCGCATCCGATGGCGGGAAGCCACGAGCGCGGGATCGAGCATGCGCGCGCCGATCTATTCGAGAATTCGCCGTGCGTCGTAACCGATTCCGGCGGAGCGGAAGCGCGCGCGCGAGTCTGTTCGTTCTGGCGCGCCCTCGGCGCGCGGGTCGTTCTGCGAGACGCGAGAGAGCACGACGACCAGGTCGCGTGGACGAGCCATACACCGCACATACTCGCATTCGCGTTCGCTGCGGCGTTGCGGCGTGCGCCGGAAGGCTCGGCGGACGTGACGGGCAGCGGATTCCGGGACTTCACGCGCATTGCAGAGAGCGACCCGGAACTCTGGGCTGACATCCTGTCCGCCAATCGGAAGGCTCTCGGTGTGCCGCTGGCAGCGGTCGGCGAGACGCTGCGCCAATTGGGCCAGGCCATCGAGGCGAACGATCTCGAGTCGGTCGAGCACTGGCTTGCGGGAGCGCGAGATGCGCTCGCGCTCGTAACAGGTTCGGCATCGCATGCAAGATCGATGGATGAAGTTCATTCATCGAGTCAAAACACGAATCCCCCGACCGATGGCAGACACGCGATCGGGGCGAGAGAGCGAAGATAAAACTGATGAATAAAGCAACCTCCAACAGCTCGGGCGAAACCTTCGCTGAGCTATTCGAAGCGACGAGCACGGCCCTCAAAGAGGGAGAAGTCGTCATGGGCACCATCCTTTCGATCGACGAGGATAATGTCCAGATCGACATCGGATTCAAGTCGGAAGGACTGATTCCGACCTGGGAGTTCATGGAAGACGACGGCAGTCTCCACATCAAGGTCGGCGACAGGGTCGACGTCCTGCTCGAAGAAGCCGAAGATGCGAACGGCCGGATCTCCCTGTCCAAGGAAAAGGCGGATCGACTCAAGATCTGGGATGACATCAGCAGGGCCTTCAAGGCCGAGGAGCCCGTCGAGGGCGTCGTGATCGCGCGGGTCAAGGGCGGGCTGGCCGTCGACATTGGCGTCAAGGCATTTCTTCCGGGATCACAGGTCGACCTGCGCCCGGTTCGGAATCTCGAGCACATCGTCAATCAACGACTCAAATTCAAGGTCATCAAGTTCAACAAGCGGCGCGGAAACATCGTTCTCTCGCGCCGCGCGCTGCTCGAGACGGAACGCAAGCAGCTCCGCGAGGACACTCTCGGAACCCTCGCGCCCGGGCAGATCGTCGACGGTGTGATCAAGAACCTCACGGATTACGGTGCATTCATCGATCTCGGCGGGATCGATGGCCTGCTTCACGTGACCGACATGTCATGGGGGAGGGTGAGTCACCCGAGCGATCTGTTCCAAGTCGGCGACGAGATCAAGGTGAAGGTGTTGAAGTTCGACGCCGAGTCCGAGCGGGTTTCGCTTGGACTCAAGCAGATCCAGCCCGACCCGTGGATCGACGCGGGTATGCGCTATCCGATCGGAAAGCGCGTGGAAGGGAAGGTCGTCTCGCTCGCGGAGTATGGGGCATTCATCGAACTCGAGGCGGGAATCGAGGGTTTGATCCACGTGTCGGAGATTTCATGGACCAAGCGCATCAAGCACCCCTCGAAGGTGGTTTCGGTCGGCGACAAGGTGGAGGCTGTGGTGCTCGATGTCTCCGAGAAGGATCGAAAGATCTCGCTCGGGATGAAGCAGATCGAGCCGAATCCGTGGAGCGTGATCGAGGAGAAATACCCGATTGGAACACGGGTGAACGGCACGATCCGCAACATCACGAATTTCGGAATCTTCGTCGGCCTCGAGGAGGGAATCGACGGACTCGTGCACGTGTCGGACATCTCCTGGACGGAACAGGTCAAGCATCCGGGAGAGAAGTTCAAGAAGGGCGACAGCGTCGAAGCGATCGTGCTCAAGATCGACAAGGAGAACGAGAAGTTCTCACTGGGGATCAAGCAGCTCGAGGCGAACCCCTGGGACGAGATCATCAAGAAGTATCCGGTCGGCAGCGAGGTCACAGGAGAAGTGACGAGCGTCGCCGATTTTGGCGCCTTCGTTCGACTCGAAGAGGGCATCGATGGTTTGATCTACAGTTCAGAGCTCTCGTCGGAGCGGGTCGAGAGTCCGGCTGATGTGGTGAAGCAGGGAGAGTCGGTCACGGCCATCGTCACCAAGGTCGATCCCGTGGAGCAGAAGATATCTCTCTCCATCAGGGCGCTGACGGATCGAGACCAGCGCGACGCGCTGAAGAAACTGGCAACGCAGCAGGCGCAGAAGCAAACGACGACCTTGGGAGACCTTCTCGCCGGGAAACTCGCGGGAAAGTCCGAAGAGAGCGACGAATAGAAGGGCGCGAGAAATAGGCTGGTGGTCTTCCGCGAGGGCGCATCGCTCGCCGTGGAAACCCGATATTCGAGCGCTGCACGGGTCCTGGGTGGCCAAGGTGGCGCCAGGAACGGAGACCGTGCCGTGTCGGACGGAGCCGAACGAGGATGGGAATGACGAAAAGTGGGTTGATCGAAACGGTTGCCGAGGCGACGCCTCATATATCCAAGCGGGATACGGAGATCGTCGTCAACACGATCTTCGAATCGATGGCGCAAGCGCTGAAGATGGGCGAGCGGATCGAAATTCGCGGGTTTGGAAGTTTTCAGGTCAAGGTTCGCGAAGCCCGCGAGGGGAGAAACCCGAAGACGGGTGCTCCAGTGCACATTTCCGCCAAGCGAACGCCGTTCTTCAAGGTTGGCAAAGAACTGAAGGAGATGGTCGATGGGGATGAAGCCGCCGCGACCCCCACGTCGAAGGCCGGCTCCATCGCGAGCGATGGCTTGGCCTGACCGCAGGGATCGAGCGGCGAGGGGGAGCGATGCGACTTGCGCGCCGGTTGTTCGCGCTGCTGGTCTTCGTGGCGCTGCTCGTTGTGGGTTGGCAGTTTGCTGCTCGCAACGCGCAGCCGATCGTCGTGCAACATCCGGCCGGAGAGTTCCAGGCACACGCGCTCTGGATGATCCTGCTGGTGGCATTCGCTGCGGGCGTCGTGCTGACGACACTCGTCGCGACGTTCCGCGGCGCGCAGATCCGGCTCGTATCGCGACGCTATCGAAAGCTCGCCGATAGCCTGCAGGCAGAGGTCCACCAGCTTCGGAGCCTCCCGCTGTCCGACGAGCGGCAGACGCAGGAGCTGGGGCTGGGAATCTCTGCCGGATTGGAGCGGGGGTCGTAGCTCGGATGGGTTGGTTTTCGCGAGCGTTCGGGGGGGGCGCGCGCGGTCCGCGGAATCTCGAATCGGAGTTGTATTCCGCGCTCCTCTGCGTTCTCGATCGAGATTTGGATGGAGCCGAAGAAGCGCTGCTGCGCGCCGTGCGAAGCGATGCCGACGGCGTTGCTTCGCATCTAGCGCTCGCGCGCCTGTATCGCACGCGGGGTGAGATCGGCCGCGCGATTCGCGTTCACCAGAATTTGATGCTTCGCGAAGATCTGCCGAACGAGCAGCGTCTGACGGTGCTTGCGGATCTCGGTTCCGATTTTCGCCAGGGTGGATTCATTCAGCGAGCGATCGCGTGTTACGAGGACGCCATTGCGATCGACAAGCGCAATCCGAAAGCACTGGAGGCGCTGGTACAGTTGCACGCCGAGGCGGGCCAGCCTTTGCGCGCCATCGAGTGTCTGCGGAGATTGGCGAAGCTCGAGCGAAGCGACCGACGCGCTGAGGAAGCGCTCTTGTACGTCGAGACGGCGAAGGCCGAGCACGCCGAGGGCCATTGCGATGAGGCTCGCCGCGCAGCGAAGAAAGCGCTGCGCTGCAGCAAGGGCTGCGCGGCGGCGTGGGTTTTCTTGGGTGATCTGGAGGCGGAGCGCGGGCGCCCGAAAGCCGCGCTGGCGGCCTGGCTGGAGGTTCCACTCGCGGACGTTGCGAGTGGAACGCTCGTCTACGCGAAGCTCGAGGCGACTTACGCGGCGCTCGGGCGCGCCCGCGAATTTGAAACCTATCTGCGCGATCTTCTCGCACGACAACCCGACGATTCGAGCGCCCGACGGGCGCTGGCGGCCGCGCTCTCCGCTCGGGGCGAGATCGACGCCGGCGTCGCCGAGTTGAAAACGCTGCTCGCGCGCGATCCCGAGGATCTGGAGACACGGGCCGCGCTGGGGCGGTTGTTGCTGGCGGACAATCGGCTGCGCGACGCGGCGAGCGAATACGCTGTGATGATCGATGCGCTGGATCGCCGTGGGCTATTCGGTCGCGGGGAGAAAGCCGAGTGACGGGCGCTGGCCGAGACACGCCGATGATGCGGCAATTCTTGTCCGTCAAGGCCAAGCATCCCGATGCGATCGTCTTCTATCGAATGGGCGATTTCTACGAAATGTTCCTTTCCGATGCCGAGATTGCAGCGCCCCTGCTCGACATCGCGTTGACGACGCGAGACCGCGGAAAGGAAGACGCGGTTCCGATGTGCGGAATTCCCGTGCATTCCGCCGATCCGCACATCAAGCGACTCGCCGATCTGGGTTATCGGGTTGCGATCTGCGAACAGGTGGAAGATGCACGTGCCGCGGCGGGTCGGCGCCTGGTCAGGCGGGAGGTGGTCGAAGTGATCACGCCCGGGCTCGTGGGCAACCCCGAGGGAATCGAGGGCGCGCGCGAGCTATGCATCGCCGCGCTCGCTCCGGGGTCGTCCGTAGGTCTCGCGATTCTCGACGCGTCGACGGGCGAATTTCGCAGCACGCAAGCCGATCGCGGAATCGAGACCGGCTTGCCGGTCTCGATTCTCGAAGAACTCGTGCGAGTGGATCCGAGGGAGATCCTGCTTCCCAGCGGTGATCCGGCGCTCGACGCGCAGCTGGAAAAATTGACGCCGAATGCGGCGCGTACGCGCGTCGCCGTGCAGTCCTATGATCCATCGACGGTCGGCGTCGCGATCGACGGATTCGATTCTTCTCGCGGGGATTCCGCGACGAGGGCAGCAGCCGCACTCATCCACTACGTGTCGCAGAATCAGCCGTTCGCGCTTTCGCAGATGAGCCGACTGCGCAACTACCGGCTCGCCGACACGATGCTTCTCGATGCGGCAACGCGCGGCCACCTCGAGTTGTTTCGAAACGGCGACGACGGCAGCCGCCATCGGACCCTGATCGCGCGCATCGATGTTTCGGTGACGCCGCTCGGGGCTCGGCGCCTCGCCCGCTGGCTCGCGTATCCGCTGCTCGACGCGGCAGCGATCGCCGAGCGCCAAGACGCGGTGGCGAGCCTCGCTGAGCGCGACCGGCTGCGCGCACGGGTACGCGACGCGCTCAAGGCCGTGCGGGATCTGGAGCGTTTGCTCGCCAAAGCCGCTCGGCCGGCTTCGACACCGAGAGATCTCGTGGCGTTGCGGAGTTCACTCGAGTCGCTCCCGGGTGTGAGAGTCGCACTCGGCGCGAGCGACGATGACTTCTTGCCGATCGCGAATGAGCAGCGCCCCGCGTTTCTCAGCGCACCGGCCTCTCTGTCGGACATCGCGTCGCTGCTCCGCGACGGCCTGGTCGACGATCCGCCGGCCGTCGCGAAGGGGTCACGGGGTGCCAACGAGACCGGATACATCCGTGAGAACTTTCGCTCGGAGCTCGACGCCCTTCGCGAGGGTGCACGCAAGGGCAAAGACTGGATTGCTGGCTTCGAAGCGCGCGAACGCGAGCGAACCCAGATCCCGGCGCTCAAGATCCGTTTTCATCCGGTGCACGGCTACGCGATCGAGATCAGCAAGGCGAACCTTCCGCGAGTGCCCGCGGATTACGAGCGAAAGCAGACGCTCGCAAACGCCGAGCGATTTTCGACGGCAGAACTTCGCCGCGCCGAAGAGGGCGTTCGAGGCGATATCGAACAGGCGGCAGCGTTTGAGAGAAAGATCTTCGAAGAACTCCGGCGGGCTGTGCTGGAGCGATCCGCTGAGATCCGCGCGGCGGCGGATGCGATCGCGACACTGGATGCAGTCGCATCGCTCGCGGAGATCGCGCGGCTCGACGGCTGGGTGAGGCCGCAAGTCGATGCGAGCACGCTGCTCGAGATTCGAGCCGGGCGCCATCCCGTCATCGAGCCACTCTTGATCTCGCAAGGGAATGCCGAATTCGTTCCGAACGACACTTATCTGGACTCGGCGAGTACACAGATGTTGGTACTCACGGGACCGAACATGTCGGGGAAGAGCACCTACCTACGCCAGGTCGCGCTGATCGTGTTGCTGGCCCAGATGGGGAGTTTTGTGCCCGCGGAGAGCGCGCGGATCGGGATTGTCGATCGAGTGTTCACGCGCGTGGGAGCCAGCGATCGGCTGGCTCGCGGCGAATCGACCTTTATGGTCGAGATGCGCGAGACCGCCGAGATCTTGACTGCGGCCTCACCCCGCAGTCTCGTCATCCTCGACGAAATCGGGCGGGGCACCAGCACCTTCGACGGGCTTTCGATCGCGTGGGCGGTCGCCGAACATCTGCACGACTCCCCGGGGCTGGGCACGCGGACCCTCTTCGCGACCCATTATCACGAACTGGCCGAACTCGCGCGCACCAAGTCTCGCGTCGACAACGCTCACTTCGAGGCCCGCGAGTGGGGTGACGACGTGATTTTTCTGCGGCGGCTGATGCCAGGAGCCGCAAGTCGATCCTACGGAATTCAAGTGGCGCGGTTGGCGGGTCTGCCGGGCACGCTGATCGAGCGAGCGCGAGTCATCTTGGCGAACCTCGAGAGCGGCGAACTGGATGAGCGAGGGCGACCGCGGATCGCCGGTAGCGGTGCGGCCGGTGATGCGGTCGACGAGCAACCGAGCCTGTTTGATCCGGCGACACCGATCGCCGATCCCGCGCAGCGAGCGGTACTCGATCTGCTCGAGCACGCGGATCCCGATCGAACCACGCCTCTCGAGGCTCTCGCACTGGTGTCTCGCGCCGTCTCGTTGCTGCGCGGCGAGGTGAAGTCTTGAGGCGGCGAGATCTGCTGCTGCTGCTGGCGATGGCGTGGATCGCGCTGGGAGCCAGTCGACCGCGCGGCATGGCGGACGTGTTGGACGTTCGGCACTGGTCCTATCCGGACTATACGCGCGTTGTCGTGGAGCTCTCGGCGCCGGTCGAGGCCGAGGTTCGGCATCTGGGACCCGATCCCTCGGCGAAGAGATCCGAGCGCCTCTATCTCGATCTGCCGGGAATCTGGGTGGGCCGGGAATACCCATCGGGCATTCCCGTCGGAGACGGGCTGCTCCGCGCGGTTCGCCTCGGTCAGAATACCCTGCGCTCGGCGCGGATCGTGATCGATGTCGAGGATTACGAGCAACACCGCCTGCTGTTTCTCACCCACCCGTATCGGCTCGTGCTCGACGTCTATGGCACGCGCGGCGCCAATCAGCGCCGAACTCGCCCTGTAGTGCCCGGGATCCAACGTGACGATCGATTGCCGCCGGACGCGCGAAAAGTCCGTACGGTCATCATCGATCCCGGCCATGGAGGTTCGGACCCCGGCGCGATCGGGGTGGGTGGCCTGCGCGAAAAGGATGTGACGCTGCGGCTGTCGAAGCTGCTGGCGGAAAAGCTCCGATCGCTCGGTTTTCAGGTCGTCTCCACCCGGGAAGCGGATCACGCGGTGAGTCTCGAGGAACGCACGGCGATCGCCGAGGGATCGGAGGGCGACGTCTTTGTCTCTCTGCACGCGAACGCAGCGCCGCGCCGCTCCGTGCAGGGAATCGAAACCTATTACCCCGACGCCAACCACGAGCGCCACAGCCTGCGGGTTGCGATGCGCGAGAACGGAGTCTCGCAGGACCAGCTCGATGAGTTGCAGCGAACTCTCGCGAAGCTGCGAGTCGGCGAGCTGTCACCCTACTCGCGGCACCTCGCTTCACTCGTTCAGGGCCAGCTCGCGCGCGCGCTCCCGACTCGCTTCGGCAAGGTCCAGGATCTCGGCGCGAAGAAGGGGCCGTTTTACGTGCTCTTCCTCTCGAACATGCCCGCGATCCTGATTGAAGCGGGATTTCTGACCAATCAAAGCGACGCGAAGCGCTTGCGCGATACCAGCTACCTCGATTCGGTTGCGACCCAGATCGCGACGAGTCTGGAGCAATATCGCGACGGTGGTGCAAAGCTCGCGCAGCAGAATCAATTATGACGCCGAGCGTTGAGGGCGGGTCGCTCGAAGGCTCCGTCGAGTCGTTCTTGACCTACGCTTCGATCGAGCGCGGTCTGTCGCCGCTCACCATCGAAGCCTACGCGCATGATCTCGAGCGCCTCGTGGCCTTCCTGAAAGATGCGGGGCTTCGCAGGATCGCTGAGATCCGGCGCGAACACCTGGTGGCGTTCAGCCGGTTTCTCGGCCGGGAAGGCCTTGGCGCGCGCAGCCGCGCGCGCACGCTGGTGGCGACTCGACGCCTGCTGCGACACCAGGGAGTGGTCGCGGCGAACGGCGGCGACCCGCTGGAGGGCGTGTCGAGTCCGGGCTTCGAGAAGCCGTTGCCGCGACTGCTCCGGCCGGATGAATCGGTTGCGCTGATCGAGGCGACCGACCCCTCGACGGCAATCGGGTCGCGCGATCGCAGCATGCTCGAAGTTCTCTACGGCTCTGGGTTGCGGGTGAGCGAGCTCGTGAATCTTCGGCTCGGATCCGTCGATCGGCGCTCAGGCGTGATGCGGGTGCTCGGAAAAGGGCGCAAGGAAAGAATGGTTCCGCTCGGTGTTCCCGCACTGAAGGCTCTCGATCTGTACCTCGAGACCGCGCGCCCGGTTCTCGCGAAGCGATCTGCCGCCGACTGCGACGCCGTCTATCTGACTCGCAGGGGTCGGCAGATGACGCGGCAGAATTTCTTCCTGCGCATCCGGAAGACCGCGCGGGTCGCGGGCATTCCGGAAGATCGCGTGTCGCCGCACGTGCTGCGTCACGCGTTTGCGACCGACCTGCTCGAGGGCGGTGCAGATCTTCGCGCCGTACAGAGCATGCTCGGACATGCCGATCTTGCGACGACCGAAATCTACACGCATGTGAGCCGATCGCGCTTGCGCGACACCGTGGAGAGACGCCACCCACGCGGACGGCGTTCGCCGAAGGAGCATCGGCCGTGAAGCTGCCCGGAGCGAGCGAGTTCCGCGGCGCGGTCGATGGCGATGCCGCGACCTTGCTCGGCTGCGTGCTCGACGCTGCGGATTCGCTCGGGCTCGCGGTGTTTGCGGTGGGTGGGCCGGTGCGCGATCTGCTGATGGGCAGGGCGCTGCGCGACGTGGACCTCCTCGTGGAAGCCGGTGACATCGTCGAGTTGGCGACGCGAGCCGCACCACCGGATGCTCGCATCACGCGGCACGATCGCTTTGGAACCGTCGGGCTCCAAGTGGGTTCGGCTGTCATCGATCTCTCGGGCGCGCGGCGCGAGACGTACGCCCACCCGGGCGCGCTGCCGCGGGTGGAGCCGGGCAGCCTTGAGGACGATCTCGCGCGACGAGATTTCAGCATCAATGCCTTGGCGCTGCCGCTCTCCCGCCGTGCACAGCGGGATCGCGCGGGCATCGTTGATCTGGCGGATGGCATCACCGATCTCGCCGAGCGAAAGCTCCGCGTCCTGCATCCGCGAAGTTTTCACGACGATCCGACACGGGTGTTGCGCGCGGCGCGCCTGGGTCCGCGGCTGGATTTGTCGCTGACGAGGGGATCTCGCACGGCTCTGCGGGATGCGCTGCGGGATGGCGCGTTCGGCCGCGTCAGCGGCGATCGACTGCGACGGGAGCTGGTCAAGGCCTTCGACGATGCATGTCTTGGTCTCGATCCGTCGCGCGTGTTTCGATCGCTATCCGACTGGCACGTACTGGGTGCCTTGGAGCCGGGCCTGGAGCTCGCACGCGAGACGGTTGCGCCGCTTCGTCGCCTCGGTCGCGCGATCGCTGCGCCGCCGTGGCGATCGACCCGCTGGCACAGCTGGGTTTCTGGCATGAGCATCTGGTTGGCTCCGAGTTCTCCCGCGCTGCGCCGTCGCGCGCTCAAGCGCTTTTCGGTTCGCGGCGGCGACGCTCAGGCGATCAGCCATTTTCCGCAGGCGAGCGAGGCTTGGATGAAGGCGCTACTTCGCGCCCGCGGTCGCGGCGCGATCGACGCGGTGCTGGCGCCGCTGAACGAGGAGGAGCTGCATGCCGCCTATGCGCTGGCGGCGCCCAGAGCGCGCCGCTGCATCGCGCGCTTTGCGCTCGAGGACCGCACGCGCCGCGCCCCCGTCGACGGCGCGGATCTGCTCGAACTCGGACTCGAGGGTCCGGCGCTAGGGAGGGTGCTCAACCGCGTGCGCATCGCCTATCTCGACGGTGCGCTGCGCGATCGGGACGAGGCGATCGCATTGGCGCGCGAATTGGCACGGACCCCAAGCGCCGCCAAGGCCCGTTCCGCCGCGAAAACGCTCGGGCGCTGATGCTTGCCGGCGCAAATCAGATCGCGCATACTCGCGCGAACTCCTCTTCCTCCAGCAGGACGCCTCTTCTGGGGTCGCCGTGACCATCACCGGTCCCGTGTCCGATGCCGCAGCGCTCGCCAGCGAGCCGTTTGCGCCGTACTCCGTTCGCCTCCCAGTCTTCGAGGGTCCGCTCGATCTGCTGCTTCATCTGATTCGACTCAACGAGGTCGAGATCACCGACATTCCGATCGCGCGCATCGGCGAGCAGTACGTCGAGTACCTGACGCTGATGCGCGAGCTCGATCTCGAAGTCGTCGGCGAGTACCTCGTGCTGGCTTCGACCCTGGCCTGGATCAAGTCGCGGATGCTGCTCCCCGCTGAGCGCGTTGGCGAGGATGGCGAGGAGATCGACCCGCGCGCGGAGCTCGTCGCGCGCTTGCTCGAATACCAGCGATTCAAGGAAGTGGCGGCCGCACTCGGTGAGCGCAAGCGCCTGGGGCGCGACGTGTTCGCGGTGAGTGTTCCCGATCTGGAGGTGCCCGCCGAATCCGAGCGTGAGATCGAGGTCGGAATTTTCGACCTCGTCGAAGCGTATCGGCGCGTTCTCGAGGCCAAACGCGACGTCGAATCGAAACCGCACGAGATCGAAGCGGAGTCGATGACGATTCGCGATCGCATGATCGAAGTCATGGCGGCACTCGAGTCCGTTCCGACGATCGACTTCGAACGGCTGCTTCGCGAGGCGCCGGGGCGCGCGTATTGCAAGGCGCTCATGGTTGCGACATTTCTCGCGATTCTCGAACTCACGCGCCTCGCCGCGATTCGGATCTACCAGGGGATCAACGAGTCCGGGATGCCCGAAGGACCGATCCACCTGCGTCGTGCGGTCGAGCCGGGTGATGTGAAGTGGATGGAACAAATCGCAGAATTGATGTGACGAGGATTTCATGGGCGAGACCGAACAGCGCAGCATCGCCGAAGCACTGATCTTGGCGTCCCCGGAACCGATTCCGGTCGCGCGCCTCGCAAAACTCATCCCCAGCTGTACGCCCGCCAAGGCGCGCAATCTGGTCGACGAACTGAACGCCGAATACGCCGCCCAGAAGCGCGCGTTCGAGATCTGCGAGGTGGGCGGCGGTTACCAGCTGCGCACGCACTCCGAATTCGCCGCGTATCTCCAGCAGCTCGGCAGCACGCGACCGCTGCGGCTGTCGAATGCGGCGCTCGAGACGCTGGCGATCGTCGCGTACCGCCAGCCCGTGACGCGCGCGGAGATCGAGAACGTTCGCGGTGTGGACGCGGGACCGGTGCTGCGCAGTCTGCTCGAACGCAAACTCGTCAAGATGGCGGGCCACCGGGAGGTTCCGGGACGCCCGATGCTCTACGTGACCAGCAAGCGCTTCCTGGAAGTCTTTGGGCTGGCCCAACTCGAAGATCTTCCGACGCTGCGAGAGCTCGAGGCACTCGAGCCCCGTGTGCTCGAGGCGGCTGACGTTTCGGAGACCGATGACGTCGACGCTTTCGAATCCGAGATCGGCGCCGATCTGGAGACCGCGTCCGACGACGAGGTTTCGCTCGAAGACGTCGAGATCCTGGGCAAACCGAACTAGGCGAGCCGCGCCCGGAGGTCGGTCGTGACTCGATCCCGGCCCACCGCAGAGCGTCTGCAGAAGATCCTCGCAGCGGCGGGTATTGCATCGCGCCGCGCGGCCGAGGATCTGATCCGTGCGGGTCGCGTCACCGTCAACGGTGCCGTCGCGACGCTGGGCGCGTCCGCGGACCCGGAGCGCGACGAGCTCGCCGTCGACGGCGCGCCGATTCGACGCGAGGCGTTCGAATACTGGATGGTCCACAAACCGCGAGGCGTCTTGACGACGGTTTCGGATCCGCGCGGCCGCTCGACAGTGGTGGATCTGGTTCGGGGATCGAAGGTCCGCCTGTATCCGGTCGGGCGCCTGGATTTGTTGAGCGAGGGATTGGTTTTGCTCAGCAACGACGGCCCACTCACCCACGCGCTGTTGCACCCCTCGTTTGGTCAAGAGCGCGAATATCGCGTCAGCGTTCGTGGGTCGCTGGATCGACCGACGTTGCAGCGCATTCGCGACGGCATCGAACTCGAGGACGGACTGACGGCGCCCGCGCGAGCGAGCGCCGCGCGTTACGATCCGAAGACCCGAGCGACCGAATTCACGCTGATTCTCGTCGAGGGCAAGAAGCGACAGATCCGCCGGATGATGCGCGCGCTAGGACATCCCGTGCTTCGCCTCGTTCGCGTGCGGATGGGGCCGATCGAACTCGGCGCGCTCGCGCCCGGCGAAGCCCGCCCGCTTCGGCCGCGCGAACTCCGCGCGCTGCACGCCCGAAAAACCCGAAACTGACCCACTGAGAATTCGATCCGGCCGACCTCGCGATCCACCCCGGTCCGTCCGGGCGCGGCAGCTCGGCGGCAATTGGGTCGGGCAACCAGGTGTGGCAGAGGGAGTTTGCGCAGGTCTCGAAATGTGATCGAGAACATGCATCTATCTTATTGATTTTGAATCGATTTTCAGTCTAGAATGGGCATGGATTCTGACTCTGGAATGCACCCGATGATGATTGCTGCTGCGCTGATTCGCCGCTCTCTCGGACGCGCTCTCATGCTCGCCGCCGGCTGTTTGTGCGCGGGCGCTGCGGCGTTTGCGAGCGTCAGCGGCATCTGCCCCGATGGCAGCATGTTCATCGTGCAGCGACCGGAGTCCGTGCCGTGTCGAGACGCCAAGGCGGTCGATCCGATGGACGTGCCGCCGATGAAACCCGAGTATCTCCCTCGCCCCTACGGCTGGGAGGTCTTTCACCGCCGCAACGATCCCAACAATCCCTACAACTTGATTCCGGAGCCGCCGCCGGCGCCGATCGAGCAAGGCCAGGAAGATTGGAATGCGCCGCAGCCTTCCGGCGAAGCGTCGGTGACGGAAACGCGGGTGCCCGAGCGCACGGCTTTCCAGAGCGGCTCGACTCCGCTGGCTCCCGCCGCGAAGCCGGCGGACCAGCCCGGCCTCGAGCTGGCGGATCGCGAGATCGAAGACCTCGCGATGATCGTCGAACTCTCGCAGCGCAGGGCGCCGGTCTCGTTCGAAGAAGACGCGCAGGGCCGGCTGCAACTCGCGCGGTCGCTCGCCTTCGAGTCGAGGATGCGCGAGCACCTGGCGGGCCGTGGACAGACGAGCCCGGGGCCCGTCGTGCTGTTTGCCGAAGACGCGGACGCCGAGGGCGCGTTCTACGAAAATCTCACGTTCGTGCAGGACGGCATGGCGTTTCATCCGAGCAGCGACAACCCGTTCGAGCTCGGTGTGATCCGAGGGCGGCTGGGTGCGCTCGCTAGCGGCGCGGATGTACTCGGCTACGTGATCTTGCCCGAGCGCCTGGATCCTGCGCGCCCGGTCGACATCTACTGGAACGACCGACAGCTGACGGCCACCTTTCAGCCCTGAGCGATCGCCCTTCGGAATCGCGCAACGGGTTCGCGCAGCAGGTTCGCGCGGCGGAACGGCGCTTCGAATGCCGAGTTCGTTCTGGGCGGGCTCGCATCAACGCGGTACGAGAATGTAGATCTGGGTGTAGATCAAGCTGCCGTCCGCGCCGCGCGCAACTCCGATTCCCGTGAAGTTGAACGCGGGGGCGAGCAGATTGCTGCGATGATCCGGCGACTGCAGCCAGCTTCTGACGATCCGATCGGTTGGGTTCGATTCGCTGGTCTTGCCTAGATTTTCCGCCGCCAGGCGCATGTCGCCAACTTCGTGTTGCGAGAGTCGATCCACCGGATTGGCGCCCTCGGGCGAGTGGTGACTGAAATACCCCCGCCGCGCCATGTCGAGGCTGTGCGCGAGCGCAACCCGGTCGAGATCGTCGCGTCGTTTCAGCGCAATCAGATGCTTGTCCGCGCGAACCCGGTTCACTTGTGCGTGCAACTCGGCCTCGAGCGATGACGCATCTGCGGACTCCGCGCCGCTTGCGACCCGCACGACGAGAGGGGAGAGAGCCAGGGCGATCCAGATGCCGAGCAAGAAGCCGATGGCCTGCGCGAGCGTCCGGGGCATGGGTCAGCGCGTCACTTCGGTGGGTTGCCCTTCGGGCATTCTTCCCGCTAACGCGGGGGCATCGAGGAGTTCGCGGCGAACGAGTCGACCAGCCTCGTAATGGGAGACGACTTCCAGGTGCCCATCGGTGTTTCGATCTTCTTCCCGCCGCACGAGCTGTTCGTTGCCGTCGTAATAGAAGATCTCGTCGGGTTCGCCGTCGCCGTTGGAGTCGCGCTCCTCGCGAACGCGCCGCCCGTCTTCGAAGTACGAGATGGCGTCCCGAAATCCGTCGCCATTCGCGTCCTGCTCGTGCCGAGCAAGCGTGCCCTCGCGAAAGAAACTCCAGGTATCCACCGATCCATCGCGATCGGAGTCCGAACGCCGCCTGACGATGATCCCGTTTTCGTAATCCGCCCAAGAATCGACGGCGCCATCTCCATCACTGTCTTCTTCTACGCTGCTGGGCCGATGGGTGTTCAGGTCGAAGACGATCGTTCGATCGGCCCGGCCATCGAAATCTTCGTCGAGGATCTGCTTCGAGATCTCGCCGTTTTCGCGGAAGATCCACTGGTCGATGCGGTCGTCGTTGTTGCGATCGACGATTCCGCTCGCGGTCGGGTAGGCGTCTCTCGGATTCGGATTCGCGGTGGGGTAACTCTCCTTCGGCTCCGGATTCGCGATTGCACCGGCGAAGTTTTCCGTCGCGGGCGCGGAGGCGCGCGCCCCCCCGCTCCGAGGCATCTCGGGTGTACGCTGCAGCTCGCGCAATTCGTCCGCGATCGAGAGTGAATCCGTTCGCGTGGACCCCGACGGGGAGGGGGTGGTTGCCACGGACGGGCTTGCCGCGTCGCGTTGATCGAGCTGGCGCTCGAGGTCGTTGAGCATCGCGGTTTCGTAGCTCGCCTGCGGTTGCGCGGGCTGGGGCGAGCGCGAACCGGATTGCGTTTGCGGGAGTTGGGGATCGGGTCGGCTCGGAATCGCGGGCCCCGGCTCGGCTTCGCCCTCGATCGCCTCTTTGACCAGCACGAAGGGCGCTGCGACCAGCATGAGCGGTGCCGTCAGGTACTTCACCACCAGCGGTTCTTTGCGGATGTCGACGTGTCGCGTCTCGTCGATTCGCGAACCGCCGAGAAACGAAATCTGATCGTCGGGCGCGGCGCCCGATTCCGCAGCCGAATACGTTTGGGGGGCGGGCGCGGCGCCCGGCGGAACAGTACCCGGGTTGTCGGGCGTGACCTGCCCCGGCGCCATTGCCTGGCCTTGCTGTGTGCCCGCTTGCTGGGATCCCGCTTGCTGTGAGCCCGCTTGCTGGGAGCCCGCCTGCTGTGATCCCGCCTGCTGTGATCCCGCCTGCTGGGAGCCCGAATTGGGCGACGAGTACTGGGTCTGCGGAACCGAGCCCGGCATCGCTGGTGCGCTTTGTCCCGGATAGATGATGCCGGCCCGCGCGCCCGTGTTGACGATCGGCGTCCGGTCGAAGTCGCTGGTCGTGTTCTTGTGGGCCATGCATCCCGCGATCGGCAGCGCGAAGAGAACGAGCAGCGAGGGGATTGCGATTTTCGACTTCAACATGGGTTCACCTCATCCGTAAGCACAATGATCCGAGGGAACTCGATGCAAGAATCGTGCACTGGAGCTGCTCGCATCCCGCGAATCCGGATAGAGCACGTTGAATCGGGAAGCTCCGGGCTTACTTGCCGGTGGACGCGATTGCGGCGAACGCGCAACCCGTACGCAAGCTGGGTAATCCGATACCGTCGAAGCCCGTGATCGCGCTGGCCGCGTGCGACGCTCGTGCGCGACTGCCATTCGGCCGCCCGGCCGCCGGAGTTGCGTCTCCTCGGGGCGGCGGACGCGGTACTGTAGCATCGTGCGCAAGACTCGGGGTTTGCCGTGTGTGGCCGTTTCACGCTCAGCGCATCGCCCGCCGCGATTGCCGATCACTTCGGTCTCCAAGAGACCCCGCTACTCGAGCCGCGCTTCAACGTGGCACCCGGGCAGAAGATCGCGACGATTTCGGCAGTGTCGGGCGACGCGCAGCATCCGGTATTCGGCTGGCGGCGTTGGGGACTGGTGCCTTCGTGGGCGAAGGATGAAAAGATCGGGAATCGCCTGATCAATGCGCGGTCCGAAACCGTCGCCGAGAAGCCCGCATTTCGAGCCGCGATCCGCTGTCGCCGGTGTCTGGTTCCGGCCGATGGATTCTACGAGTGGGCGGGAAGCAAAGGTTCGAAGCAGCCGTATTTCATCGGACTCTCAGATCGCGCGCTGTTCGCGTTCGCGGGCCTTTGGGAGCGCTGGAGCGATCCTGCCGGCGAGCCGCTCGAGAGCTGCACGCTACTCACCACGCAAGCCGCTGAAGCGCTCCGTGCGCTGCACGAGCGCATGCCGGTGATCGTCGACCGCGATGACTACGCGCTCTGGATGAATCCCGAACTCGAGGACCCCGATCGGCTCGCAGCCGTGATCGATCGAAACCTCGGTGCGGCGCTCGATTTCTTTCCCGTGAGCACGCACGTCAACGATGTTCGGCGCGATGATCCGCGTTGCCTCGAAGCGATCGCGAACGCGCCCGCTTTGTTCTGAGGCATGGCAGCGGCGTGATCGGGTTCGTGGTCCATGCGGCGATCGCCTGCATCGGCTCTCTGCTACCGGCATCCAGGACTCCCTCCGGTTCGTTCCTGGCGCCGCTTGGGAGCTGGCGCGCGGCGACGCCGGGAATCAGCGGGTCGCGGCAGCTAGGCGCTCCGGGTAAGCTCCGGCGGTCGCCGAGTCTCAGTCGGGCTTCGATTCAAATACAGCGCCTCGGCCGATCCGAAATCGAGGTGCCACACGAACTGGAGGAGTCCCATGTCGCAAGAGAATCTGAAACTCACGATCGCGATTTCGTTGCTGGCGTTCGTCGCGACTGGCTGCGTGATGATCGAAGACGGAGAGGTCGGTGTTGCGAAGAGCTTCGGAAAGATCAACGACGAGCCGATCGGTCAGGGCATCTATTTTCGGATCCCGGTAATCCGGACCTACGAAACCTGGAACGTCAAGCTTCAAGAGCACAAGGAGACCGCTCAAGTACCGTCGTCCGAAGGCCTGATCATCGGCCTCGACACATCGCTGCTCTTCAGGGTCATACCCGAGCTGGCTCCGAGCATTCGACAGACCGTGGGCGCAAATTACGTCGATCGCCTGATCGTCCCCTACTTTCGAAGTGCGTTGCGCGACGTGGTGAGCGGCTATCCCGTCAAGCAGGTGTACGCGGAAGAGGGTCGCAAGGCGATCGCGTCGGGGATCAAGAGCTATCTCGTGGAGAACCTCGGGCCGCTCGGCATTCTCATCGAGGACGTGTTGTTGCGGGACGTGAAACTCCCGGAACGGTTCAAGGAGAGCATCGAGGCCAAGCTCACCGCCGAGCAGCGCGTGCAGCAGAAGCAGTTCGAACTCGAGCAAGCCGTCAAGGATGCCGAGATCGAAGTCGCGCGAGCGCGAGGCGCCGCCGAGGCTCAGGAGATCGTGCGCTCCACGCTATCGGATACCTACCTCAATTATTTGTGGATCAAGACGCTCAACGACCATCCGAACGTGATCTACGTGGCGACCGAGGCGAACCTGCCGATCTTGAAAGGTGTGAAGTAGCTGGCGCTAGAGCATGTGAATTAGCCGGCGCGCGAATCGGAGTCCCCAAAGGGACGACGCCGTGGCGAATACTCGTTGCAGACGGAGAATCCTGCGTCGCACGCGATTTGGGCGCGCAGTTGCGCGTTAGAGAGGTTCCGTTCAAGTCCGCGGCGAGCCTCGCCGATAAAGCGTAGTGAAAAATCTACGGAGACAGGAGAGCGCTCCTGCTCCTCGAGAAGAGCAAACCCGGTGAGAGCCGGGGACGCAAAGCCAGTTGCCCAGACTCGGAGATTCCGAGACGGGTCGAACGGTTGCCGAAGGGAGTAACGAATGACGACTCCGCGCCGCGCGATCGCGGCCTACTTCTTCATCGCAGTTTCCGGTCTTTCCTGTGGCGTCCAGCCTCCTGGGCGCGAGGATTCGGCTGCAGCGCTCGAGCCATTCTCATATGCGGCGTTCGAATCGAGCGAAGCCGCGGCCGCAGCCGCTCGGGCTCTTGCGGACTTCGAGATGGGATTGTTGCCCGAAGAGGTATCAGGGCTCGCGGTGGCAATCGCCGCCGAATCCCAGCGCGCCGATCTCCCGATCGAACTCGTGCTCGCGGTGATCCAGGTCGAGAGCGCAGGCGACAATTTCGCGGTTTCAGCCGTGGGCGCGATGGGGCTCATGCAGCTGATGCCGGCGACCGCCGAGGGCGTCGCGCGGCAGATCGGGCTGCGCTGGACGGGGCCCTCGATGCTATTCGACCCGGTCGTGAACGTCCGGCTGGGTGTCGCCTATCTCCAGAGGTTGGTCGATCGCTATGGCAGCGTCGCTACCGCGTTGGCGGCTTACAACTGGGGTCCCGGTCGAATCGCGGAGCGGTTGCGGCAGGGTGAGCCGATTCCCGCCAGCTACGCGCAGCGGGTATTGTCGATCTACGCCGAGTCGAATTCCGCGCTCGTTCAGATCTGACGCGGGTTGGCGCGGCGACGCGCGAGTGCGGTCGGTCAGCCTTCCGGGGCCACGATCACGCTGATCCGGGCGTCACCCTCCGTGCCTGTAACGACGACGGAGACCGTTCGGCTGTCCTTGGCCGCTTCGAGGGAGAGCACATTGCCGAACATGGTTTCCTCGCCGAGAATCCATCCGCTTTCCGCGAGGCTCGACTTGTAGAAGCCGAAGATCTCCATCTGCCCTCCGCTCGATTTGAATGTGACGATGATGCCCTCGTCGGGAGACGACATCGACGCCATCGGCGTCGATCCCGGGAAGACGGGCACGTCGCCCGGATACTCATCCGGAATCTCGACGTGCTCGCCGATGCTGGCCTCGAATTGCTTGCCCGCTGGGCTCTTCGCCGTCAAATGCATCCCCTTGCCGTCCGGATCCATCCTCTCGACGATCTCATTTTGCACGCCCGGTGCGGCCTGCTGGGCGGGGGTCTCCGGTGCAACGGGCTCCTGGGAATCTGGGGTCGATTCCTCTGCACCACAGCCGCTCAGCACCACAGATGTCGCGGCAGCGATGAGAAGCATCCGAAAGCTCGTCAACGGCATGGCAAGCAGCCCCCTCGTTTGATGGCGCCACATCCTACATCGGAGGTCGGATCTTGAGAAGGCCCCCGCGGTATCGAGCGGAGCTCGGAAATTTCGATTAGCAGCGCTTGGGGCGGCTGACGTATGCTCCGCCGCCTCCGGGTCCACTGAGATTCAAACCGAAGCCAGCCCCAATCCAAAGGAAGCCCTCGCATGAACAGACCGTGGAATGTCCGAACGGCGCTGCACTTGATCCTGCCGGCGTCACTCAGCGTCAGCCTCGCCTGCATGGACCAGAGCGGCGGATCGTCCGTTGCTTCGGAAGCCCCGACGGATCAGGAGAAGGTCTGGTACGCGATCGGCGTGATGGCGGGCACGGGACTCGCAGAATTCGAGCTCACGGAAGACGAGTATCGCTGGGTGTCTCGAGGCGTGGCCGATGCCGCGTTTCACCGCGATGTCCTGGCGAGCCCCGAGGACCACATGGACGAAGTGCAGAAGATCTACGGCGAGAGGACCGCGCGCGCGAACGCCGCAGAGGCCACGGCATCCGCCGCATTTCTCGAGCAGGAGGCTGCCGCGGAAGGTGCGGTCCGATCCGAATCCGGATTGATCATGCGGGAGATCGCGGCAGGCGACGGTCCGAGTCCCGTGCCGTCCGACACGGTGAAGGTTCATTATCACGGAACGCTGCGCGACGGGACAGTCTTCGATAGCTCCGTCGATCGCGGCGTCCCCGCAGAATTTCCGCTCGACCGCGTGATTCCGTGCTGGACGGAAGCGGTGACGCAGATGAAGGTTGGCGGGAAGAGCCGCATTGCGTGTCCCGCATCGATCGCCTACGGCTCGCAAGGGATGGGCGAGATCCCCGGAGATGCAGCGCTCGCCTTCGACGTCGAATTGCTGGAAATCGTCGAAGTACCAGAAATCGCCGAAGTACCAGAAATCGCCGAATTGCCGGAAACCGTCGACTAGGGGGGATCGTCGACTAGGGGGGATCGTCGACCAGCGGATCCGCGGCGGCGCGAAGCTCAGGCGCAGCGCGATACCGCGCCCAGCAGGGGGGATGGCGTGCCGACCGACGTGAGCCAGAGTTGGTGGATCGCGCGCGTCGCTCCGACGTGGAGTCGACGTTTCGAGGTAGCTGTATTCGGGAAATGGATATCGTCCACGTCCACCAGGATCACGTAATCGAACTCGAGTCCCTTGACCTGTTCGATCTCCGTTACCTCGATGCCCGGCGCGAACGTAAACTCCTGATCTTCGACCCGACGCACCTGAAGCAGATCATTTTTCGAGAGCCCCGCGTAGTAGAGGGCGCTCGTCTCGGGTGACGGCGTGAGGATCGCGACAGACGCCAACGGTTCATGGTTGGAAAGGCTCTGCAGCACGTCGGTGAGAAACGCCACACAACCCCCCCGATCGGTGAATCGGAACAACTCGACCGGCGGGCCGGAGCGCGTCGCCGTCGGCGGTTCGTCGTCCTCGATCAGTTCCCCCAGCAGCGACAGTGCGAACTCCAGGATCTGGCGCGTCGAGCGGTAGCTGATCCGCAGGGTTTCGACCGCTGCTCCGTGCAGGCCGAGGCTCTGCAGGAATTGGCTCCACGAAGTGAAGCCGCTGTTCTCGACGACGTGCTGTTGGGTGTCTCCCGCGAGTGTGATGCTCTGGTTGCGGTCGAGGCTTTCGAGCAGGACGTGGACCTCGATTGCCGAGAAATCCTGCACCTCGTCGATCGCGATATGGCGGTAACGAAGCGGTTGCCCACGCATCTCGCGCAGGGGGCCGACGCGCAGCTGCCAGGCGCGGAGCAATAGCGGATCGTCTTCGGCATCGAGTTCCGGGTGCGACTCCGAATCCCCATCGAGTCGCGCAAAGAGTTCCTCGTTGCGCCGTCGATTCCACTCGACGAATCGGTGAATTTCAGCAGTCGTGAACGCGCCGGGTGCGTGTTCGGCACAGACGTCGACGAGCAACCTCTCCTGCGTGAGCGCACTCGCCCAATCGTCGATCGCCTGATTCGCAGTTTTTGGCGCGTTCACGCGGCGAACCTGTTCGCGCAGCGCGATCTCCATCACCGGGTGGAGTTTCAGGCGTTGAACCAGGGCCGGAGAATCGCCGCGTATCGCGCGCGGCAGCTGCGGGAAGTGGCTACGCCTCTGCTCGGCCGACCAGCTGCAAAACGTCGAGATTCGAACGTTCTTCAGTCCGAGCGAAGGCAGAACGTGACTGACGTAATTCCGCAGCGCCGGCGAAAAAACCGTGACGAGCGTTTTCGGAGAATCCACTTCGGGGTCGTCGAACGCGAGGTAGGCAATTCGGTGGAGTGCGACCGTCGTCTTGCCCGAACCCGCCGCGCCTCGAATCGCGAGAAATCCCGTGGACGGGCGTGTGATGAGCTCGAACTGCTCGGCGTCGATCAGGCTGGTGATTTCCGGCAGGCGCTTATCGGCGCGGCTGATCCGGCCGCGGATGCCGAACTGCGGCGAGTCGCCTTCGGGTTCGCGCGCGCGAAGCGCGCTGGCCTCGCCTCCGGCGAGAGCGGGTTTCTCGCGCTCGATCCGGATCCAGCCGCTCGGCTGGGTCGCATCGCTCAGGAAGGCGCCCTCGGGGCTCTCCACCCGCGTCAGCGCGCCATCTCGAATCTGGACCGTTCGCCGCGCGAGTACGAGGCCGCTGTGAACGCGATCGCCCAGCGTCTCTTCGTAGGACTCGCCCTGCTGGTAGCGGTAGAAAATCTTCGAGATGGGAGCGTTGCGCCAATCGACGATGCGCAGGCCGTCTTCGATACACGTCGCTCGACCGAGGCATAGGTCCCGCTCGCGGCCGCTCTCCACGAGCCGCAGGTGGGCAAAGTACGGAGATCCAGGGTCGACTCGCGCGCTTCCGCGCGCCGAGCGGATCTGAGCCAGCAACGCGCTCTGTCGGTTCCACTGTTGCGTGAGTGCGGCCGAGTCCTTGTTGTCGCTGCCCGACAGGAGCTGTTCGCGGATGCTCTCGAGTTCCCGAACGATCGGAGCCTCATCGGGCTCTACCGGACCCTCGATCTCTTCGAGCAACGACGAGATGCGCAGCAGGAGTTCCAACTCCTCTGCGACGATCGGATTCGCCAAAGAATCTCCTGCAACCGCTTCAATAAGATGCCACTGGGTTCATGCGAAAAACGGGGGTGAAGCTTACCATCTCCCGCGATGGGGACCGCAGCGGATTCTGGACGAGGCGCTCACGGCGAATATTCGGCGCGACTTGGCAGCCGCCGGGCCGAGGCCGCGATTCGCACACGGCACGCTGCGATCGCGGCGAATCTGCGCTTGCTGGTATTTGCGATCGGTGTCGTGGTGGCGTGGCTTGTCTTCGGCAGCCGAACGTTGCCGCCGCTTTGGCTCGGGCCGCCAATTCTGTGCTTCGTCGCGCTGGTCATCGCGCACGATCGTTTGCTCGTCGTACGCGAGCGCGCGCTGCGCTCGGTGGCGTACTACGAGCGGGCGCTGTCGAGGCTCGAGTCGCGCTGGGTGGGTGGTGGCACGCAGGGCGAACGCTTCCAGGATTCGGATCACCCTTATGCGGACGATCTCGACCTGGTAGGGAAGGGCTCGCTGTTCGAGTACTTGTGCGAGGCGCGCACCCGCGCAGGCGAGGACACCCTCGCTGCCTGGTTGTCGGCTCCGGCCGCCCCGGCCGAGATCCGAGGCCGCCAGGCAGCGGTTCGCGAGCTCGCTCCGCGCCTCGATCTGCGTGAAGACCTCGCCCGACTCGGCGACGAGGTCCGGGCGGGTCTCCATCCCGAAACGGTCTGCCGCTGGGGGACGGCGCCGCCGATCCTTTCTTCGCGGATTCCCGCCGCGACTGCAGCGGGGCTCGCAGTCCTCGCGCTCGCGGGACTCGTCTGCTGGATCGCGACACCGACGGGGCCGTTGCCGTTTCTCGTCGCGCTTGTGTTCGAGGCTGTGTTCTGGAGCGTCTACCGTCGGCGCGTCCAACGCGTCGTGGCTGCGGCCGAGCTTCCGGGTCGAGATCTCGAACTGCTCGCGCATCTGCTCGAGCGGCTCGAGACGGAGACTCACTCGGCGGCGTTTCTGGTCGCGCTTCGCGGCGCGCTCGAAACGGACGGCGCGCCGGCGTCCGCGTGTATCGCGCGCCTGCGGCGACTGATCGATCTGCTCGATGCGCGTCGCAATCAACTCTTTTTCCCCGTGGCGGCAGTGCTGCTCTGGACGCCGCAATGGGCGCTTGCGATCGAATGCTGGCGGATCCGATTCGGGCCGGATCTTGCGCGCTGGATCGACGCGGTCGGCGCGTTCGAGGCGCTGTGCGCGTTTGCGGGATTCCACTACGAGCATCCAGACTACGCGTTTCCAGAGATCGCCGAAGGCGCGCCGTGCTTCGACGCCGTCGCGATCGGACATCCGCTGCTACCCGGCGATCGCTGCGTGCGAAACGATGTCGCGCTCTCGGACCAATGCCCGCTGCTGATCGTGAGCGGCTCCAATATGTCGGGCAAGAGCACGCTGCTGCGCAGCATCGGCATCAACGCGGCGCTCGGCCTCGCCGGCGCGCCGGTCTGCGCGCAGGCGCTGCGGCTTTCGCCGGTCGCGCTCGGAGCGTCGATCCGGTTGCGAGATTCGCTGCTCGAGGGAAGCTCTCGCTTCTACACGGAGATCTTGCGCCTGCGTCAGATCACCGAGCTCTCCCGAGGCGCCCTGCCGGTGCTGTTTCTGCTCGATGAGATCCTGAACGGGACGAATTCGCACGATCGCGGAATTGGTGCCGAGGCGGTGGTGCGAAATCTCGTGGAAGGCGGGGGTATCGGGTTGGTGACGACCCACGATCTCGCCCTGACCCGGCTCGCGGACGCGCTCGCGCCGCGGGCCGCGAACGTTCACTTCCAGGATCATCTTGAAGACGGTGTGATCGCTTTCGATTTTCGCATGCACCCCGGCGTCGTCACCAAGAGCAATGCGCTGGAACTCATGCGTGCAGTGGGCCTCGACGTCTAGTCGACGCGGATCCGAGTTCGAGTTCGAGAATCGCGCGCTGATCGATTCGCCCGGAGAGCCTGGAGCAGAAGTCGAGTACGCGCATCTGCCAGCCGTACTTCGCGCGCAGCGCCGCATAGGCGGCGCGTTCGATCGCGGGGTCCTCGATGCGGCGTGCCAGGCCGTCGATCCACTCGCCGCGGACCCGGCCGCGAGGGCCGCACGCAGCAACGCGGATCCGCGAGTCGTTTTTCAGGCGCTTCAGTTTCCACGACTCCGAAGCCGTGAAGACGTAGAAGCGCGCGGCGTGCCGCGCGAACCAGACCGGCGTCGGCACCGCTTGACCGCTGCGTCGATACGTGATCAGGCTGATGTAGCGCTCAGCGTCGAGCGCTTCGAGCGCAGTCGAGTCGAATCGCATCGGCGTCCTCGGGTGAAGCGTCGTCTAGCGGGGGAAGCTTCGCTTCCCTGGCGGCGCCCCTCGAACCCGTTCAGGGTTCGAGGGGCTAGCTTGGGGCTGCGCGAAATTCCAACTGAGCGGCTTCGATCAGGCCGCGGATCGCGTCGCGTTTCGCGTCCAGCAACTCGACCCTGCGCAGCTGGGCGCAATAGCGATCCAGGTTCTGCGCGTCGCGCTGAATCCGGAAGTAGACATCTCCGGACAAGTGGTCGGTGAGAAAGCGGATCGCGTTTTCGAAGGCCATCAGCGGACCCGCGAGCGGCAGCGCGCCCCATTCCGGCGGCGTGAGGAAAGCACCCATGGCGGACAGATAGCCGCGCGCGACCCCGCGCACGAGGTCGAGTTCGATCGCCATGGCATCGAGCCCAGCCTCGTCCTCCGCCGCGCGGCAGCTCGAGGTGCGCATGAGCTCGCCAAAATCGCCCAGCACATTGCCGTCCATCACGGTGTCGAGGTCGACCGCGCAGAGGCCCTCGCCGGATTCGGCGTCGAGCAGCACGTTGTTGATCTTGCAGTCGTTGTGGGCGATGCGAATCGGCAGACGCTGCGCACCCGCGTCGCGAAGCGAGCGCGTCAGGCGATCGAACCAGCCGGCGACCCGGTCGATTTCGACTTCCAGCGATCTGGCGCGGCCGTGGGAGTCGCGCCGGATCGCGGCCTGGAGCGCCGTGTAGCGGTGCTGTAGGTCGTGAAAGTGCGGGATCGTGACCGCGAGACGCGCGCCTTCGAAATCGCTCATGCGCGCCGCAAAGCAGCCGAAGGTGCGGGCCGTCTCATAGGCCTGCTGCTGCGTCTCGACGTGGTCGAAGCTCCGGGTTCCCTCGAGAAAATGAAAGCAGCGCCAGTGGCCGCCGCCCGCATCGATCCAATGCGTCCGGCCCTCGCGGGTGGAGACGAGCCGAAGATGGCGGCGCTCCGGATCGCTCGCGCGCTCGCGCTCGAGCGCGCGGCGCTGGTGGGCGCAGATGCGCGACAAGTTATCCATCAGCGCTGCGGGGTCGCGAAACACGCCGGTATTGATCCGCTGGAGCACGTAGCGGGCGAACCGCCCTGCATCTTCGAAGCGGAGCACGAAGGTGTCGTGGATGTGCCCGCTGCCGTGCGCGGCGGACTCCGCGAAACGCCCGGGTATCGCGAACTGTGCGGCGATCTCTCTCACGAACACCGAGCATAACCGCAATGGCGCGCCGCGGCTGACCGCGGGCGGCGATCGCTCAACCGTAACCTGAGATGTAGTGCTCGAGTTGCTCGATGGTGAACTTCTGCTGGTCGATGATTGCCTTGACGACGTCGCCGATCGAGATGAGGCCCGCGATCCGCTCGGCGTCGCGGATGACGAGATGGCGCACGCGCTTGTCGGTCATGATGGACATCGAAGCCTCGACGCCCGTCTCCAGGCCGACGCAGATGACGTTCTTCGTCATGATTTCGCTCACCGGCGTGTCTTTGGAGTGGCGCCCCTTGAGGATCACCTTGCGCGCGTAATCGCGCTCCGAGACGATCCCGGCGAGTTCGCCGGCTTCGAGAACCACCAGAGCTCCGATCCCCTCCTGGGCCATCTTCTGGAGGGCTTCGTAGACGCTGGTCGTGGGAAGGACCGAGTGGAGCTGATAGCCCTTGGCGTCGAGGATCTGCTTGACGGTTTTCATGCAGCCATCCTACACCGAAGGCGAATCGCGCAACAACGAGCGTCGCGCACCCCCGGGGATCGAAAACGGCAGCCGTCTACAGCGGCGAGTCGGTTCAATCCACGCTGGCCGCGCGGTTGCGCGCGGCGCGAAATACGGCGCGCAGCCTTGGCGAAGTCAGCTCGGAGTCGAGATCGAGATCGGGGTCGGCCAACAGCGCCCGTTCCAGACTGTCGACCGCCTCGTCGTGCTGCCCGAGCGCGAGCTGCGCGGTGGCCGTCGCGACTTCGAGCCGCACCCGATCCGAAGCGGCGTCGGCGCCATCCCGGGCGCCGAGCCGGTCGCGCAGCTCACTCGCGCTCGAGAGCGCCTCTTCGAAGTGCGCCGCGCGCACCTCCGCCTCGCAGCGCTCGAGCAGCGCGGCACGCTCGCTCGTGACACGGGCAAGCTCGCTCGTGACGGGGGCAGGCTCGCTCAGCAAAGGAGACGCAGCGCCGGTCGCGGGATGCGGGCGCGCGTCGAGTGCGGTCACCGTTGGAGCGTGTGTCGCCGCGGGCACGTCGGGGGCGATCGCCAGATCGGATTTGGGGTTTCGCGATGCGGACGCAGGAGCCGGAATCCGCAGTCGCGCGCCGGCCCAGATCTTGCGCACGTCTTTGATTCCGTTCGCGCGGATCAGCTGCTCGGGCCGAACACCGTAGCGGAGGGCGATTTCGGAGATCGTCTCGCCGGGCGCGACCGTGTGATCGATGTATTCGCCCGCCCCCGCGGCTCGTGTCGCTTGCTCGGGCTCGACCGCTAGGCTTGGCGACCCCCATGCGAGCGCGAGCGCCGCCAG
>CAZBSV010000079.1:0-1979 GCA_964494795.1 uncultured Spirochaetales bacterium
GACCAGATATCCGACGCGGTCGACGAGCACCGGCAGAAAACGATGGAAGTCCCCGTACAGCGGAAGATCGCTGACGACCTCGCGGCGCATCGCGCGGGTTCCGCTGGCGACGTCACGGAACTCGGTTCCCGTCGCCCAGGAGGTGAGCCGATTGAAGCAGCGGGTCTGAACTTGTTTGATAAGCGAATCGCGCCGAGCCGTACGCGCAGCAATGGCAAGGTCGGCGCCCGCTTCGACCGCTTCGAGGAGCTTCGGCAGTCCCTTGGGATCCGCATCGAAATACGCCGGGACGGTGAAGATCCGTTCGCCGCGCGCGCGCTCGAAGCCCGTCGCGAGCGCGACCGCCTCGCTCACCGGTCGAGCGAAACGAAATACCCGCACGCGGGTCCGGTCCTGCTCGTGCAATTCCAGCACCTGATCGAACGCGGCCTCGAATTCGGCGCTCACCAGGTAGAGAAACTCGACCGAGCGCGCGAGCTTTTCGATCTCCGGCAGCAAAGCGCGATGGATCTCGCGCAGATCGTCAGGCCGCTCCACGATGGGCACCAGCACGGAGATCGACACGCCAGATCCTTCGCTGCCGCTCATCGCTTTTCCTTCCGGTCCTTCCATTCCTTCCGGTCCTTCCATTCGCGGACGACGACCCGGTTGTTTTCCGTGTAACCCAGGGTATCGATGATCGCCTCACCCAATAACGCGGCAAACAGGCAGGTCATGAAGCTGAGCCCCAGCAGGATGCTCACCGTCGTGAAAACCACGAGACCATCGACGAACCAGACACTCGCGATTCCCGTGACGATACTGCCGATCAGAAATGGCGCGCCCAACAGGCCGAACCAACGCGTCGGGCTCTCGCGGAATCGCGTCAACATTTGAATCGCGCTGAGGTCCACCAGCACCTTCAGCACCCGCGAGAGCCCGTATTTCGACTCGCCCGCGACGCGCGGATGGTGGCGGACCTCGATCTCTTCGATCGCGGCGCCCTGCGGCATGGTGAGGATCGCAATGAAGCGATGCAGGTCGGAATAGAGATGCAGCCGTTCGACCACCTCGCGGCGGTAGGCTTTCAGCGAGCAACCCTGGTCGTGGATCGGCACTTGGGTCACCCAGCGGATCAGCCGGTTCGCCAACCAGGAGGGAATCTTGCGCAGCACGATCGCGTCCTGGCGGTCGACCCGCCAGCCGCTCACCACGTCGGCACCCGCTTCGAGTCTTTCCAGCAATCGCGGAATGTCGCGGGGATCATTCTGGAGATCACCATCGAGTGTCACGATCACGTCGCCGCGCGCTCGATCGAAACCAGCCTGCAGCGCCGAGGCCTGGCCGAAATTGCGCCGCAAGCGAACCACGACCAACTCCGGATTCTGCTCGATCAGCCCGCGCAATACCCCTGCAGTCCCGTCCTTACTGCCATCGTCGACTGCGATCAGTTCGAACGGGATGCCGAGCGGACGCACGGCCTCGACGATCGCCGACACCAGGCGAGCCGCGTTGGCCGCTTCGTTGAAGACGGGGACGACGACGCTCAGGCTGTTTCCAATCGGCTCGATCAAGCTCATCGGGTTTCGATCCACACGATTCCGAGCATAGCGGTCAGCATCCACACGCCCTGGTCGAGCCAGAAATCGGCGACATCCCGACCCGCCCCGAGCAGCAGCAAAACGGCGACGCCGACGGCGGCGACCTGAAGGGGGAGCGCGGCGAGCGCGGCGCCGGCCGTGCGAGCGAGCGCGGAGCGCACCGGAAGCACCCTACGGACCGCCGCGTACCAAGACAGCTCGCTGAGCAAGAATACGAGCTGGATTCCGCTGTGATGGGGCTCGAGCTCCAATCGCTCGACCCCGCTGCGAATGAGTGGCCCACTCGCGTGCAGATTGGCACCGAGCCAATTGCCGAACGCGACGGCCAGCTGGGCGTACACGGATTCAACGTGCGGGGTGGTCAGCAGGTACAGGGTGGTCGGAATCGGAATCGCCCAG
>CAZBSV010000080.1:0-9938 GCA_964494795.1 uncultured Spirochaetales bacterium
CGACAACCAGTCCGGGACGATCGGGCCGCTGACCGCGCCAGTGACGTCCATCTGGTTGAAGCGGCCGTAGCTGGTCTCGACGTAGCTCTCGAACTCCTCCGTCGGCGGGTTCGATTCCACGATGATCGCGCCCGCGGAGGCGTTGCGGTAGAAGGTGCCTTGAGGTCCGCGCAGCACCTCGATGTTCTGCTGGTCGAAGAATCCGAAGAGCTGGATCGCCGCCGACTGCAGATAGACGCCATCCTGGTAGATGGCGACCGCACTCGCCGCGTTCGCGTTGAAGTCGTCCAGGCCGACGCCGCGGATGAAGATCGCGGGATTCGAGGCCGCGTACTGGCTCTTGATCTCGAGGCCCGGCGTGAATTTCGTGAGATCGCGGATGTCCCGGATCCCCTCCTTCGAGATCCGGTCCATGTCGAATCCAATGACGGAGATCGGGGCGGACGCGGGGGTGCCCGTGCCGGCGTCACCCCTGATCGTGATCTCTTCGATGTCGCTGCCGATGAAGGGGTCGACTTCGAACGAAGGTTCTTCATCGGCGGCGATATCGTCGCTTTCTTCAGCATCGGCTTCGTCAAGATCTTCGGGGCTCGCCTGCGGCTCTGCGGCCTCGTCGTCGGCTGATTCGACGGCCGTCTCGATGGATTCCGTTTCGCTAGGCGCTTCATCTTGAGCGGGCGCGGCGGGGGCGAACAGCAAGGCGGCAACGACGCAGATCCAGAGAGCAACACCCGCCCGACGTCGAGTCGTTCCGAGCGCGCGCACGAGACTTCCAATCATTCTGAGCAAGAGACCCTCACCCATCCTGGCCAAGAGGCCCTCAAATCCTGACCAAGAGGCCCTCACCCCAGACGCTCGCACGCAGCTGGCCGCAGGGCGATGCGCTGCCGCACTCGCGCGTCCACGCGACTCGCGCTCTCCGCTACTGCGGCCGATAACAATGGTGTGTCACCGGGCGACCAATAGTGAGCGCGGAAGATATAGTGAGCGCGGAAGAGTCGGGAATTGCGATTCCGCATGCACTGGCAACCTCGACCCAAACCCGCGCGGCTTCGTGAGCTGTTCGAAGGCCGAAAGGTCCGACCCATGACCCTTTCGGGCGATCCCTGTCCCCGGCCGCCGAGGCTATCGCAATCTCCGTGGGCTCGCCCACGCTGCGAGCCGCGGTCGCCATCCGATCGCCGCGCTACCTGCGTTGTTCGATGGATCCAACATCGCAGGTCGCAAGGCCGCGATCGGGATCGGGGGAAACCCTAGCGAGCAGTACAAGTTCGCATTGGCGACGCTGCGTCTCGATGAAATGGCTTGGCCGGGCCGTGTGTTTTCGCGATCTGACGGCGGCTGGCGGAGTTCCGGTCCGCCGCGGCCGGCGTCGGAGTTCCGGTCGCTACGCCAAACTACGCGCGCCGCCTCCGGGAATGCGGGTGGGGACACGCCGCCGAGGCCTCGCGCTATGTTCGGCGGGCTCGGCTCCGATGGGCGAGGGAGGTTTCACCCGAACCGATGCTCCGCCTGACTGCGTTGCTGCTCACGGTGTCGACGGGTTTTGCGGCTCTCGTCTACGAGGTGGTCTGGCAGAAGTATCTCGCGACGCTGTTGGGATCCCACGGCGAGGCGACCGCGGCGGTACTCGCGATCTTCCTCGGCGGGCTCTCGTGCGGCTATGCGCTGTTTGGCCGGGCGACGCGGCGCGTTCTAGCGCGCTCGCGCGGCCGCGGTCGGCCGCCGCGACTGCTCGCACTCTACGCCGTGGTCGAAGGCGGCATCGGCGTGTACGCGCTGTTGTTTCCCCATCTTTTTGATGTCGCCAACCAGCTGTCCCTGCTCGGCCCGGTCGACCACGATGCACTCAGTTTCGCATTCGATGTCGCGCTGTCGGCGCTCTTGATCGGCGCGCCGTGCGTCCTGATGGGTGGGACGATCCCCATCCTCACGCTCGCGCTCGCGGGTGGCGTCGAGCGAGCGACCCGGGTTCACGCCTGGATTTACGGCGCGAACACACTCGGGGCTTTTGCGGGCGCTCTGACTGCGGGGTTCTGGCTGGTCGCGCTGCTGGGATTGGACGGCGTCGTTCGCGCGATGGGATGCCTCAATCTCGTGGCCGCGCTCGGGTTTGCGGCGCTCGAACTGCGCGCTGCGAGCGTCGCACCCGATTTCGAAGAGTCCGCCGCGGACGCATCAGTGCCGCGCTTCGCGGCCTGGTCGGGCGTCGCGCTGCTCGCGGGCTTCTCGATGATGGCGCTGCAGACGACCCTCAACCGAGTCGGAGCGCTTGCGCTCGGATCTTCGCATTACACGTTCGCGATGCTGGTGGCCGTCTTCGTGCTCTGCCTCGCGCTCGGGAGTTTCGCGGTTTCGGCGCTCCCGAGAATTCCGCGCGCGCTCGTCGTCTGGTCTCAATGGATCCTGGTCGTGCTGCTCGTTCCGCTGTATTTCGCGGTCGAAAATGCCGGCTACTGGGCGCATTGGGTCCGAGCGCGCCTCGGCGGTTTGAGCGCGGATTATTCCGAATACCAGCTGACGATATTCCTCTCGACGCTCGCGGTTCTCGCGCTTCCAATCGGCCTCTCGGGGGCACTTTTGCCGTTGCTCTTCCACGCGCTGCGACGCGAGGCGCGCAACCTCGGAGCGCTGGCCGGGCGGCTCTACGCGTGGAATACGCTGGGTTCGCTGCTCGGCGCGTTGCTGGGTGGTTACCTGCTTCTGATCTGGCTCGATCTTCACCACATCTTCCGCATCGCGATCGCCTGTCTCGCGGCGGGAGCCTCGATCCTGAGCCTGCTCGTGTTGGACCGCCTTCCGCGCGCCGTCCCCGCGCTCGCGCTGTTCGTCACGCTTGTAGTGACCGTGCTGATGCCGGCCTGGCGCGTCGATCGCCTGACACCCGGAACGTTTCGAACGCGCGCGCCGGATGCCAATGTCCTGCTCGGCGCGGATGCATTCTTCGAGCGCCGATCCGCCTCGGACATCGTCTTCTACGACGACGATCCCACCAGCAGCGTGGGCGTTGACGTGCCGCGCCGGAGGCCGAACAACATCGCGCTCTACGTGAATGGCAAGTCGGATGGCGCCCTGGTGGGCGATTACCCGACGATGGCATTGATGGCGTTGATTCCCGCACTGTTCGCGGAGCGCAATCAGCGCTGCTTCGTGATTGGCCTGGGAACTGGAGTGACGGCGGGCGAGCTGGCGGCCCTCGAGCAGACGCGGGAGGTCGTGGCAGCCGAAATTTCGCGGGCCGTGATCGCCGCGAACCCTCTATTCGCCGCCGGGAATCTCGGCGTCTCGGAGAGCCCGAAGCTCGAGATCATCCGCGGCGACGCCTATCGGACCTTGTTGCGGAGCAGCGGACGTTACGACGTCATCGCGTCGGAACCCAGCAACCCGTGGGTTGCGGGCGTCGAGATGCTGTACTCGCGCGAATTTCTGCAGGCGGCCCGCGCGCGCCTGGCTCCGGGCGGCGTATTCGCGCAGTGGTTCCATGTCTACGAATCCGACGAAGAGGTCGTGAGTCTGATCCTGCGCACCTATGCGTCTGTGTTTCCGAGTGTCTCGGTCTGGTTTACGACGGGAGCGGATCTTCTGCTGATGGGGATGGAGCAGGGCGATCGCGCACTCGACGTGCCGGCGCTAGAAGAGCGATTTCGGCAGCCGGATTTTGCCGCGGGCTTCGCGCGCGCGGGGATCGAACAGTTTTCTCAGCTCCTCGTGCACGAGCTGATTCCACTCGGGACGCTTCACGCCGAAAATTCCGAAGGTCCGATTCACACGCTTCGCCGACCGATCCTCAGTGATCTCGCGGCGCGCGCGTTCTTCAGCGGACGTTCGGTCGTCATCGTGCCCTACGCGAGCCGGAATCACGAAGCGGTGGCGGTCGAAAATTCGCTGCTGCGCCGCTACGCGGGCGGTGTCGAGGTGCTGCCCGACGAATGGTTCGAGATCGCAGCGAGAGAGACGTGTGCTGCGAGACGGGACCGGGAATGCGCGACCATCATCGCGCGCTGGGCGATCGACCACCCGGATTCGAAGAGCTGGCGCGTGACACTGTCCGCGCTGCGAAAGACCGCGCGCGCGCGAAATTCGACTCTCGCCGCACACCGATTGGAGCGGCTCTACGAACTCTACAACGGGCTGACCATTCCGGACGAAGATGCTCCGCCCGCGCACGTCAGCGCGCAGCGCGTGACGGATCGGTTCGCGAATTTCTACCACCACGTATTCCCGTTCGAGCGCCGAGTGCTCGAGGAGGCCTGGAATCGCTGCAACACGGAAGAATGTGAAGCTGGCCGTTTGCGCGCCGAGAAACTTCTGTGGGGGTTCAGTGATCGCGCTGCCCGATAGCCTGACCGCTCTGCGCGATAGTCTGACCGCTCTGCGCGATAGGGTTATCGCACGGCGCGACAGTCTGATCGCACGGCTAGCTCCGCGTTTGGGCCAAGCCGTGCCCGGAATCGACTCGTGAACCCGCTCGACGACAGCTGCCTCGCGCAACGGACGCCCGGTGCCGAGCGCCGCTGAGAAGGACGCGAGCCTCGGAGACGCCGCGCGCCTGTTCGCGGATCTTCCGCGCGCGGTCTGGGCGATCGCCGGGGGCGCGGTGGTTCTGCGAATCGTCCACGCTTGGCTGATGTCGGGCGATCCGCTCTACGAATATCCCGTCATCGACCCGATGGACAACCTCGAGCGCGCGCGGTACCTCGCCGAAGTCAGCTGGCTCGGCCCGCCGGAGGCGTATTGGAAGCCGCCGCTCTACGACTACTTTCTCGCCCTACACCACATGCTGTTCGGCGGCGGGCTGTGGCCGTCGCGGATCAGTCAGATCCTGCTCGATGGCGGCAGCTGCGTCCTCGCATTTGCGCTCGCCAGGCGCTTGATCTCGCGTCGAGCGGGCCTCGGGGTGGCCGCTGCACTCGCGCTGTGGGGGCCCCTGATCTATTTCTCGTCGGTTCACGTTTCGAGCAGCTTGGTCGTCTTTCTCGAACTCGCCATGCTGTTGCTCGCGCTTCGCGCGCAGCGCGTACCCTCGCGCGGGCGCTGGATCGATGTCGGGCTCGCGTTGGGGCTGCTCGCGCTCGCGCGCGCCGAGTCCCTGTTGCTCGCGCCGTGGCTCGCGGGCTGGCTCTGGTGGAGCCTTCGGCGCTATTCGCGCCGAGACCGAGCGGTCTGGCTCGCAGCGCTGGCGATTGGCGTGCTGGTTGCGATCGCGCCTGTGACGTTGCGCAATGCACTCTATGCGCGCGACGCAGTGCTGATCTCGGCCAACGGCGGCGTCAATCTCTACATCGGAACCGAGCCCGAATATCGCGGCGTGATCGGGGTTCGCCCGGGTCCGGAGTGGGAAATGCTGATCCGCGCGCCGATCGATGTGGGTTACGAATCGCCGAGCGAGCAGTCGGCGTACTACGTCAGGAAGGCGCTCGCGTCGATCGCGCGAGATCCGGGCCGATGGATCGCGCACTCGGCGCGAAAGCTGTTGCACGTCTGGCACGGGCGGGAACTCGCGTCCAACCGGGACATCTACCTCTCGCGCGGCGAGTCGTTCGTGCTTTCTGCGCTCTTGTGGCGCACCCATGTGCTGTGTTTCCCGTTCGGGTTGTTGGCGCCGATCGCCCTGGTTGGAATGGCGGTTTCGTGGCGCGAGCGGCGCGAGTCGCGATTTCTGATCGGACTCGTCGCGATTCAGTGCGCGGCGATGGTGCTGTTCTTCGTGACGGGGCGCTTCCGCTTGCCGATGCTTCCGGTGCTCGCCGTATTCGGTGCCGAGGCAGTGACGTGGTCATTCGCTCGTGTTCGCGACAAGCAGTTCCGCGCGCTCGCGCTCGTGGGGGCGATCGCCTTGGCGCTGTTCGCGCTGACGAATTGTGGATCCGTGCTGCGCTCGGACCCGGACTTCTACGAACCGAAATTGCGCGCCGAGGAGCACTACTTCCGCGGCACGGTGCTCGGGCACGACATGGGGCGCATCGAGGAGGGCAAGCTCGAGCTCCACGCGGCGCTCGAACTCGAACCCGAATTCGTCGCCGTCTACTACAACCTTGCGCAACTCTACGAGAAGAGCGGAGAGGACGTCGCTGCGCTGCGGCTGTTTCGCAAGGCGCTCGCGATTACCGAGCGGTCGCCCGCGGAGCGCTATACCGAGGCGGCCATTCGGGCGTACCTGCACAAGATCGCCGAGAGGATCGGAGGCGATGCAGCCACGCCAGAGCCGCTGCGGCGCTTCGCGGCCGGCGTCGGATGTCTCGATGCAGGCGATTGGGACTGCGCGATCGACGAGTTTCAGGCGGCGAGTGTCGAAGAACCGCGCGCGGAGATCGCGCCGCTGTTGGGACTCGCTTACTTCGAGCGCGGTCGGGAGAACCTGCGGGCCGAGCGCGATGCCGCCGCGCGGTCAGATTTGGCAGAGGCCTCCGCGCTGCGGCCGCACGACGCGCAAGTCTATGTCGAACTCGGCGTCGCATTGGCGCGCGCGGGCCTGTTGGGTAAGGCGCGCTCGGCGTTCGGCCAGTTTCGAGTCTACGATCTGCCGCGCGGCGAGTACTACCGCAGCGCAATCGCGAGTGCCGACGCAGGGGATCGCGCCATCGCGCTCAGCGCCGCGCGCACGATCGCGAGGCAATTCCCGCGCGACCGGCTTGCCCGCGAAGCGCTGGAGCATCTCTCGAAGTGATCTGCCGAGCCGATCGGGGCGATCGCCGAATTGCCGCGAACAGGCTCGACGGCCGCGCGTGCTTGGATGTCAGGAGGCGTCGAGTTGCGTGACGCAAGGCGCGGGGATCGTCCGAATTTGGAATCCGCGGTAGCCTCCGCGCGGTGAGCGCCGCATTTCCGATCGATTCCATTCGCGCGCAGTTCCCCGGCCTCCAGCGCGAGGTCGCGGGGCGGGCTGCGATCTTCTTCGACGGGCCAGCTGGGAGCCAGACCCCCCAGCGCGTCGCAGACGCGGTATCCGACTACCTGCTGCACCGCAATGCGAATCACGGTGGCGCGTTTGCGACCGCGCAGGAGAGCGATGCGATGCTCGCCGACGCGCATCGGGCGGTCGCGGATTTCATCGGAGCTGCGAGCGCACGGGAGATTTCCTTCGGCGCAAACATGACCACGCTGACGTTCGCCTTGACTCGCGCGCTCTCGAGAACCTGGAAGCCGCGCGATGAGATCATCCTTTCGCGCCTCGATCACGATGCAAATGTTTCGCCCTGGGAGCTCGCGGCGCGCGATGCGGGCGCGGTCGTAAAGTATATCGGCGTGCGACCCGACGACTGCACGCTCGACCTCGACACGCTGCGCGCGTCGCTCGGTGCGCGCACTCGGCTCGTCGCGGTGGGAGCGGCGTCGAACCTGGTCGGAACCATCAATCCGATCGAAGAAATCTGTGAACTTGCGCATGCCGTGGGCGCGCAGATCTTCGTCGACGCCGTTCACCTGGCGCCGCACCGCCTGATCGATGTCACCCGTTGGGATTGCGACTATCTGGTCTGCTCGCCGTACAAGTTCTTTGGCCCGCACCTGGGTGTGCTCTGGGGCCGCTCGGAACTCTTGTCCGAGCTGCCCGCCTACAAGGTGCGCGCGGCGGACGACGCGATCCCGGATCGCTGGATGACGGGCACGCAATGCCACGAGGGGATTGCGGGGACGCTCGAAGCGGTGAACTACCTCGCGGACCTCGGTCGCGAGATCGAAGCAGCAGCGCTCGATCGGCGCCGCGCGCTGCGCGCCGCGTTCGCGGCGATCGAAGCGTACGAGGGTTCACTCTGCGGCGAGCTGCTCGAAGGCGTGGCGGCGATCGCGGGCGCGCGCGTCGTCGGCATCCGCGATCCCGAGCGGCTCTCGGAGCGCGCGCCGACGGTCGGAGTTCTCGCGGAGCGCTGCTCGCCGGTCGCGCTTGCGGAGGAACTCGGCAAGCGTGGCGTCTTCAGCTGGGGGGGCAACAGCTACGCGCTGCCGCTCACGGAAGCGCTCGGCCTCGAGCCGGGCGGAGTCTTGCGGGTCGGACTCCTGCACTACAACACGGCCGAAGAAGTCGCGCGCTTTCTGGACCTGCTGCCTGAATGCATCGCAGCCGCATCCTCCGGTTCGCGCTAACCCCGTCTGGCCCGAGAGGGAAGCATCGGATGGGCTGGCTCGCGAGAAGGTTCTCGGCAGGGGGCGTGGTGGGCGTGGATTCGATCCTTCGGACGCTGAGGGCTTCGACTCAGGCGGCCGGTCTCGGCGTCGCGGCCGCGCTTTTCGCGTGCGGATCCCAGGATGAGTCTGCGAACCGCGCCGTGAAGCCACCCGAAGCGGTGGTCGAATTTGCGATCGAGGATCTCGTGCTCGGCGGCGGCGCCGAATGCCTGAGCGCCAATCCAATCGTGACGATCCAATACCGCGGCATGTTGCTCGACGGCCGCGAGTTTGATTCGAGTTACGAACGCGGGGCGCCGATCGTCGCGCCGCTCGACAGTCTGATTCCGGGCTGGCGGCAGGGGATCCCCGGAATGAAGGTCGGTGGCAAGCGCCGACTGACGGTTCCAGCGGATCTCGCGTATTCGGGCATGGCCGCGGTTCAAGCCAGCGACGCGGGCGGGTCGGCGCCGAGCGGCAAAATCCTGATCCCACCCGACAGCACTCTCGTATTCGAGATCGAACTTCTCGCTCTCAGCTCCGCTGAAGACCCCGCAGCCGAGGCCGAACTCGCGCGCAGAGCGCGCGAATAAACGCCGAACTCGCGCGAAGAGCGCGCGAATAAAGGCCGAACTCGCGCGAAGAGCGCGCGAATAAGGGCTATTTCGCGGTCCGCCAGGGTGCTCGCGCAAACAAGCAGAGGAAGTTGGTGGCGAGCTGAGCCCCCGCGAGCGCCGTGATCTCCGCGACGTCGTAAGGCGGCGAAACCTCGACGATGTCCGCGCCGATGATGTTCAGACCCGACAGTCCCTGGACGATCTGGAGCGCCTGGTGGGTGGTCAACCCGCCCGGCGACGGCGTGCCCGTGCCCGGCGCGTAACTCGGATCGAGACAGTCGATGTCGAAGGTCAGGTACGCCTTCTTGTTGCCGACGATCCTGCGCGCTTCCGCGATCACCGCGTCGATGCCGTGGCGGTGCACCCAGGGCGCGTCGAGGATGTTGAATCCCAGCGTGTCGAGGTTGACCGTGCGCAGGCCGATCTGGACGGATGTGGCGGGGTCGATCAAACCCTCGCGCGTGGCGTGCCAGAACATGGTTCCGTGGTTGACGCCGTCTTCGTTCTCGTCCGCCCAGGTATCGGAATGCGCGTCGAAGTGGATGATCGAGAGCGGCGCGCCGTGGCGCGCGGCGTGCGCCTTGATCAGCGGATAGCTGATGAAGTGATCGCCGCCGAGGGTGAGCAGCATCGGTCCCGCATCGACGATCTTCTTCGCGTAGGCCTCGATCGCCGCCGGCACTTCGGCGGGCTTCGCGAAATCGAAGGGCAGGTCGCCGTGATCGACGATCGCCATTTCGGTGATCGGATGAAAATCCCAGCCGTACACGCGCTTTTCGAAGGAGAGCAGCGACGACGCGGCCCGAATCGCGCGCGGGCCGAAGCGCGTGCCGGGCCGATTGGTGGTCGCGGTGTCGAAGGCTACCCCGAGGATTGCGACGTCGATTCCCTCGAGCTGCTTGCGATACGGCCGCCGGATGAAACTCGTGACACCCGAATACGTCATGTCCTCCGAGAAGCTGTGAAGGTCCGACTCCGTGATGGCGCTGTCGCCCGGGAACTTGTCGCTCATCTTCTCATCGCGTTTGCCCATCTCGCTGCCCTTTCTGATCGCTGCAATTCCGCGCGGCCCAGCGGCTGCGCGATTTCGAGCGCGGATCCTACCAAGACCCGCGCGCGCCGCCCATCCAGATTGCTGCGGGGCTCTGTCTTCCGCCGCCGATGCTTTCTTTCGCGCCTCCGACGTTCTCTTTCGCGCGTCCAACGTTCTCTTTCGCG
>CAZBSV010000081.1:0-9270 GCA_964494795.1 uncultured Spirochaetales bacterium
GTCTTCTTGGACGAAGTGCTCGATGTCCTCCCTCTGGACGGGGCTGTACCCTGCGCGCACGCGCAGTCTGCGCGCCTACGACGTGCTCTCCGAGCAAGCGACGATGCCGGCCGAGATCTTCCGGGACGCGGGTTTTCGCACGGCGGCCGTCTGGAGAAACGACTGGATCGCTGCGAACTTCGGCTTTTCCCAGGGCTTCGAGATCTATCTCAGCCCGCGCGGACCGCGCGGCCCCCAAATGAATCGCATCGACAACCCGAACATCGCGCTCGAGGGAAGCGACGCTGACATCATCGATTCTGCACGCGAGTTCTTGAGGGCTCACGGACACGAGCGTTGGTTCCTCTATCTCCACATGATGGACGTCCACCAGTACGCGTACTCGGAGGAGACGGCGCTGTTCGGCACCAACTACGCGGACTCCTACGACAACGCGATTCGCTGGGTCGACAGCCTGCTCGGCCACCTGTTCGACGAACTCCTGAAGCAGGGCCTGCGCGAGAGAACCATGATCGTATTCAGCGCGGATCATGGCGAGGCCTTCGGCGAACACGACGGAGAAGGCCACGCTCGCAACGTCTATGGCGAAGTCACCACGACCCCGCTGATCATGAGCTTTCCGTTCCGCGTGGAGCCCGGAATCGTCGTCGAGGCGCGCTCGGAAAACGTCGATCTGTGGCCGACCGCTCTGGAACTCGTGGGGCTGCCGCCGCTTCCCGACACGGACGGACAATCTCTCGTGCCGCAGATTGTCGCTGCGGCGGGTGGCGCGTCGGACGCCGACCCAGCAGGGGTCGCGATCGCCCACCTCGACCAGAGTTGGGGGAGAGAGAACCAGCGGCCGCGGCCGATGGTCTCCTTCACCGAGGGGCGCTGGCGCCTGATCTATCGCGCGCACGCCCCGAAGACCTCGGAACTCTACGATAAATGGCAAGATCCGCGCGAGCAGCGAAACCTCGCCCATGACTGGCCGGAGGTATTGGAAGACCTCACGGGGAAGGCCGAAGCCTATCTCGCGAGTCGCCCCCCGCCCTGGGGCGATGACGCGCCTAGCGTCGAGATCAACGAAATGCAGCTCCAGCAACTGCGCGCTCTGGGCTACGGGGTGCAATGACACGCGACGCATCCGCTGCGTTCAGTCGAAACCGACCCAGCTCAATCGCAGCCCGCCCCCGCCCTTGATGCCGAAATCGTCGCGCATGACGGAGTAGCTCGCGACGCCAGCGGGATCCGCGAACGTCGTCGTCGGATCGCTGACCAACCACAGAAAGCGAGCCTGTGCGTAGAACGAAACCCGCACGGGTCGAGCCGATCGGAACAGAACCAGTGCCAGCTCGAGCCCCGCACCGACGCTGTGATCCGTAGTGGTTGCGCTGTCGCGACTCCGATAGAGAAAGAATTCGCGGGTGCATGGTGTGGGTCGCGGTGCGGGGCCACAAGGGTCCGGATCCACCCTCGGAATGGGTTCATCCACCGTCGTCAAACCCGCCGACAGATCGATCTTCTCCAGGCTGTACTGAACCGAAGGCTTGACGTACAGCAGCAGATTGCTGGCGATTGGCACACTGAACGCAACCCCCAACCCCGCGTACCACGACGGATTCTGAAAATCCGCGCTGATCTCGCTCCCCTGCCCCTCGAAGTCACCGGGCAGAACCTTCGATCCCGCGCCGAAACCGCGGTACTGCTGGAGTCCCCTTTCCGGCTCGCCCTGTACGAAAGGATCGCCTTCCCCGAACATCTTGTCGCTCGAAAGCATCTGGAAATGCGCCCCGCCCTGTACGAACAACCGCGGACGGCCGGGCAGAGATTCGAACGTCGGCCCCATCAGCTCGCTGCCAATTCGGACCATCAGCTGACGCTCCGCCTCGTTCTGCTCGCCCTGCCACGAGGGTGGATTGATGTGGTTGACGACCGTCGTATCGGCGTTGTAGTCGAAGGTTTCGAATCCGAGGTCGATGGATGGGATCCAGCTGGGCTCCGACAACTCGATTCGATCCGACACGACGTCGCGTACGCGCTCGGACTCCGGCGCCGGCGCCGGCGCCGGCTCGGCTTGGGGCGCGGGCTCGGGTTCAGCTTCGACCTCGGCAGCTTGCGCTGGAATGGCGAAGAGCAGCCAGGCGACGAGTGCTGCGAAAACAACCAGGCTCCGAACCACCAGCGCCTCTGCTCGGCGCAGCGCCCAACGGCGCGCCGGCGGATTCAAGCGCGCACTGCAACCGGATCGAATGGAACCCACCATCAATGCCTCACTCTTCGCAAGCTGAATCTCGTCGTCACTCGACGGGAGCCCCACTATAACCCGCAGCCAGGGCTTCTGAAAACGCGCCCGAAGAGCCCTCGGCACGCAGTCTCATCACATCAAACGGACGGGAAACGCACCGCAGCAACGGTCGATCATGCGGTACTTCCCTGAACCGCTTCGTCCATCATGTTGGTCGTGGCGCTGCGGCTGCCTGGGACCACTTGATTGGCGCGATCTTCGGCAACACCAGAACCCAGCCGATCAGCCCCAGCACATTCACTGCCGCGGTGAGCGCGAAAGCGATGTCGAATCGCCCCGTCTGATCGACAAGAATCCCGGTGATCGCGGGTGCGATCAAACCGGCGACGTTGCCCGCGGCATTTTGCACGCCCACCCAACGCCCGGTCGCGTGTGGGCCCGCCAGGACTTGTGCGATAGCAAACAGCCCGGGATAGGAACAGCCGCTGATGACAACGAACACAAACAGCGAGGCGATGGAACCTTTCTCCGGTAGCAGCACCATGCCCGCCATGCATGCTATGCCCGCGACATGGGTGACTGCCATGATGCTCTTGTAGACCAGCGTGGGGCTGCGACCGACGCGGATCCAGCGATCCGCCGCCCAGCCCATCGCGAGCGCACTCAGGGCGTTCATCAGATACGCCCACGAGGCAATCCTCGCCATCGACTCTATTGAAAGTCCGCGCGATTTGACCAGGTAAAACGGCAGCCACGACAGGATGAAATAGTAGCCGTAGTTGGATGCAAAATGGCCGAGCGATGCGCCCCAGAGTGCGGGCTGCCGGAGAATGACTGCAAAGGACGGCGGCGGTTCGGGCTTCGACTCGGGGTTCACTGCGGCGACCGCCGGGGCAGCCATGGCCATGCGCCGCCACGGCCAAAGCCAGACCAGCGACAGCGCGCCAAACAGCATGAACACGGGCCGCCATCCAAATGCGGCCATCAGGTAGCCGCCGACCAGCGTGCCGAACGCAGGCCCCAGCAGATAGCCGAAACTGAGCACGCCGTTCGCAATCCCCAGGCGGCTGACTGCTACCGCATTCGCAATGAGCTTTGCCGCACAGGGAAAAGCCACGCTCTCACCAACGCCCAACAAGATGCGCAGCAGCATCAACATGGCGAAACTGGAGGCGAACCCAGTTACGAGAGTCGCGAGCGACCAGATCGTGATGCCTGCGGCGAGGACCGCGTGCGCGCCGTAGCGCTCCGCCAGCCAACCGGTGGCCGGCATGCAGATCACGTAACCGTAGTAGAACGCGGATAGCAGCACTCCGAGCTCACTTGCACTCAGGTGCATTTCGTCCTGAATGAGGCTAGCGGCGGTGGCAAGATTGCCGCGATCGATGTAGTTGATGAATACGGCCGCTGTTACCAGCAGTACGAGTCGCGCGGGTGAGCGGGAATCACGCACGGCACATGCCTCCGACACGCTTGACGACTTCTCTGACTTGATTTTTGGGATGCCTAACAGCTTGCTGACAAAAATATTTCGATGGAGTCCGGCGGATTCAAACGCGCACTGCAGCCGGATCGAATGGAACCCACCATCGATGCCCCCACTCTTCGCAAGCTGAATCTCGTCGGCACTCGACGGGAGCCCCACTATAACCCGCAGCCAGGCCTCTTGAAAACGCGCCCGAACAGCCCGCGGCACGCATATTCCACGGCGTTGAAGGCTGGCTCACCGAAGCCGGGGCGCACCGTTGATCGACGGAGGGAAATCCAGCGCGAGCACCCTCTTTACCAAAACGATCCAATTTTCTGATAAATTGTGACGACGCACAGCGGCTGCTGCTCAGGATCGTGGGAGAGAAACGATGTCGTTCGAATGCTGGCGCAAAGGAATCGCGCCGGGCCTGCGTACCGCCTGTCTATTACTTGCGTTCGTTGGGGGACCCGCACACGCACAAGACACGATACTTTTTAGCGCAGTCGTGCACCTCTACCTGAATACCGGGCTCTTGTCCGAGCTCGGCGTCTCCGTCACGGGTGCTCCTGGGCTGCCGGACCCGGTCGAGACGACGATGCACGATCATGTGTCCCCGCTGGTCGGGAGCCTGGTCGTCGAGTTGCCCAGCGGCTCCTACGAGGGCTTCGCGGCCGGTGCGCTCGCCGGGGGCGTCGGGCCGACGCTCGGCGGTGCTTGGGGCAGCGTTGCGCTAGACGGCTACCGAGTGGAGGCGGCCCCGAATCCGCTCGATCTGCTGATCGTGAGCGCCTCCGCCGAGCCGCTCTTCTGGATCGACCACATCCACACCCACTACGAACCGGTGTCGGGCAGCTTCGAAATCCGCAATGCGGATCTTCGTGTCGCCCCCGAGCTGGCGGCGCGCCTCGGCGACGCGCGCCTCACGGGCCTGGCGGTGGGGCTTTTCGAGCTCGAGAGCCAGCTCGCGCCCCAGCTCTCGAAGCCGTCGGCGCCCCAGGGCCTCGTGGCTTCGGACGGCGGGGATTGCGTGACGCCTAACTTCAACCTGCCCATCGACGTCGCGCTCGTGGACATCAGCTCGCTGCAGCAGAGCGACCTCGTGCAGGCCAGGGTCGCGATCACACCCTCGGCGACGCTGCGCAACGTCGGTGTCGGCGACGTGCAGTGGGAGGCTCCTCTCGCAGAGGCCCATCCGATGCTCGCCTGGGCGATGTACCGGGAGTCCGGCGGTGTCTTCGAACAGATCGGGGCTTCGGCGACCAAACACGCGTTCAATGCCCAGAACACCGACTGCCCATGTGCGAGCGGCAACGTGCTGTGGGCCGGTGGTTGTATGGACGTCTACGGGACTTTCACGAATGCAGACCGCTCGAACCTGGCGCCGCGCGATGAGATCACCGCCCACCTCGTCGGCTGGGACTCCTGCGGCTCGTTGATGGATCCCGAGTGCGACGACGTGCGTAACTTCCCGACCCCTGCCGACGGGCTCGAGCGGCGTCTACATGTGGCCGAGGCGGATCTCCGGGTGGACGCTGCCAACTACTACTTCGAGGCCTGGTACCTCGTGAAGGATGACATCGACATCTTCAACTCAATGGGATGGCGGAAGGTGACGCCCCTCGGCTCGGGCTTCTGGACGTTCTCGCTCGACACGTCGCTCGCGAACGGGCCGTCGCTCGACGCCTGGGTGCCACGCGAAACGCTGACCGCGAGCGCGAGCGCCCAGGTTCACGCTACCGGCGTGGGCCAATTCGAGGTCGCGAGCAAAGTCGTGGACCAGGGCGGGGGTCTGCATCGCTACGAGTACGCGCTGATGAACTTCGACTTCGATCGCCAGCTGAACGGTTTCAGCGTTCCCCTTGAGCCTGGGTCGACCGTTAGTCAGCTCGCGTTCTCCGATGCGACAGATGTTGCGAGCGACGACTGGACGCCGAGCGTCGGCGCAAACTCGGTGTCGTGGAATGCGCCAGCGGGGCTCGGCGCAGAATGGGGCGAGATGCGGCGAATGGCGTTCAGCGTCGACCAGGCGCCCCAGGTCTTCAGCGTTTTGGTGTCGCCCCTCGAGCCGGGCACACCCGACACTTTCTCGGTGGCGGCGCCGGTACCGCTCCCCGAGCCCCGCGTCTCGTTGCAGCTGCTCTTTGCTGCGTTGGCGCTGCTAGGCCTCCGATGGCGCCGAAAAGACCTCACCGGTGTCGCTCGAGACTCTGCGCGGCTCGGTCCAAAGAGAGCGCCGTCGATCGATCACACGCTTGCGGTTTCCGCAACGGGAATGGCGCCCTGAATCCAACGCCGGTAAGCGGCAGGAGGGAAAAAAGCAATCCAGACCATCGCGATCGCGAGAAACTCGATTATTCCATCCAGAGTGTCCAAGGAGCCGGACCACACCTGGTTTCTCTCGAAATGGACGGTCTGGGCCACGAGCAGCAACGCATAGAGCGCCCACAGGACGCCAGCGAGACCCCAGAGCAAATACCGATTGCAGACGAGCGCGTCGCACAAGCCCAGCCGTCGCCGCTGCCGAGCCTTGCTGTACTCGACGAGCCCCTCGACGCCGACCCAGGACATCGCCGCGGAGTACGCCAGCCACTCCAACCACCACCAGGGATTGCTGAGAGGATGAATGCCCTCCCAATCCCCTACCGCGGCCGAACCCGCCACACCGACGCTCAGACCGATCGCGATACCGATCACAAACCCGGTCGCCCAGCGCATCTGATTGCGAAAGACGAGCCGACTGAAGACAACGCAGAGGACCGTCGCTATGTAGTTCACGACGCGTCCAACGAAGAAAAGCGGCGTGGCCAGAACATGGTCTGGATCAGAAATCGGAATCTGCCAGCACAGGTAGGAGACACTCCAAAGGAGAAAGCTCGAACCGAGCAGTCGCTCCGCGGCCTGCCCTGTTCGCACGCTCAACCGCACGAGGCGGATTCCGGCGACGAGGTAGAAGAGGCCGGCGAAGGCACCGCCGAGGTAGGCGCTCGCGTCCAATCGATGAACTCCCCTTTTGCGGCCTGGCGTTGCGTTATCGGAATACACCTGGGAGGGCTTGAGATCGCATCTGGGAGGGCTTGAGATCGCACCTGGGAGGGCTTGAGATCGTCGCGCGCAATGTCGGGGCCTACGCCGGCCGCGGGCCTGCGATCGCTATCGCGAATGGCGCTCTATCCGCAAACTGGGTCCGATCGCGCTTTCACCACTCATGGGTCATAGGTTCAGATCAGGGACGAAATTTTGTGACGACTTTGGGGGCCGTATGTAGCTACCCTGGCTCCGCCGGCGCTTCGGAAGATTGAGCGGCGGCGGCGTCGCGTCCTGGTAGGGCACCGAACTCAGAATATGGGCGATGCAGTTGAGGCGCGCGCGGCGCTTATCATCCGCCTCCACGGTCCACCAGCGAGCCCTCTCGATGTCCGTATGGCGGAACATCTCGTCCTTGGCCCGGGAGTACTCGACCCATTTGGCCATGGATTCGAGATCCATCGGGCTCAGTTTCCAGCGCCGCGCCGGGTTGCCCGCGCGCTCCTTGAAGCGTTGCTCCTGCTCCTCGTCACTGACCGAGAACCAGTACTTCAACAGGATGATCCCTGATCGCACCAACAGGCCTTCGAACTCGGGGCAGGCGCGCATGAACTCCGCGTAATCCTCGTCGTTGCAGAAACCCATGACACGCTCCACGCCCGCACGGTTGTACCAACTGCGGTCGAATAACACGATCTCTCCGGCGGCGGGGAGGTGGGCGACGTAGCGCTGGAAGTACCACTGTGCGTTCTCTCGGTCGGAAGGTGTGCCTAGCGCGACAACCCGGCAGCCGCGGGGGTTGAGGGGTTCGGTGATGCACTTGACGGCTCCCCCCTTTCCCGCTGCATCTCGGCCTTCGAAGATGAGCACCAGCTTGTGGCCGGTCTCTTTGATCCAGTACTGCATCTTGACCAGCTCGAAGTGGAGCTCCGCGAGCTTTTCTTCGTAGACGCTGCGCTTGAGTCTGTCTTGTTTCTCGGCCACCGTGCATCCTCCGACGTCAGGGTTACCCGGCCAGCGGCGGCAACTTCGGCAGAATCGTGAAAATTGAGATTTTTTCGTCTGGAGCAATCCCGAGTGTCACGATCAGCGATTCTGTCGCGTAGCCAAGCTCGTATGTGTAGATGCGATCGTCACCCACCAGCTTGCGCTCGAGAAGCGACACCTGCTGAATCGCGCCGAGCTTCGACAGCGCCTCCTGGTACGCGTTCGCCACGTCGGGAAAGAATCCGACGCGGAGATACGCAAACTCTGTCGGCGAGAGTTCGCCATCTTTCGCTAGACGCAGAAGAGTGTCGAGCCGTGCCCTGATCTCGGGCTCACGATCAGGAATTGGCTTCGGCTCCGGCGTCGCGAGTGCCGGAACGAGAATGCCGGCGATCCCATCCACGAATCGTTCGGGATCGGCTTCGGCCAGATTCGCGAGCACGATGATCGTGAGGTCCTCGCCCAGATATCGCGAGATGTAAGTCTTGAAGCCCTGCCACGAACCACCGTGATGCAGCCGTCGGCTGCCATTCAGTGTATCCACCGACCATCCGAATCCGTACGGATAGCGGCTCCCGCTATTCAACCTTACGGGCTCGTAAACCTGCTCCCAGCTTTGCGGGCTCAAGATCTTGCCTTCCCGCAACCCCGTGTCCCATGCGATCACGTCACGAACTGAGAAATAGAGTGCGCCGTCCGCCGTTGTATTGAGCGTCGGTGCTACCCACTCCTGGTTCTTCAGCACACCGTCGTCCAGCCGGTAGCCGGCGGCGCGGTTGGGCACGATGTCTTCCTCGCTGATGATTCGCGCCGTTTTCATTCCGAGAGGCGCGAACACGCGCTCACGCAAGAGGTCGCCGTAGAACTGGCCTGACGTCTTGTGGATGATGATGCCGAGCAGAACGTAGCCGGTGTTGCTGTAATTCCAGCGCGATCCTGGCGGAAACTCGAGCGTCAGGCCAAGCGCGAAGCGTGCGAGTTCGTCCTCGGTGTAGTCACGGCGGAAGTCGACCGAATCGGGGCCTGCTTCTTCATAGTCGGGGATTCCCGACGTATGCGTCAGCAGATGGCGCAGCGTGATCGCCCGCCATGACGCCGGCGCATCGGGGAAGAACTTCGTGAGCGGATCTTCCAGCCCGAGCTTCCCCTGTTCGACCAACAGCATGACCGCGGCGGAGGTGAACTGCTTTCCCACGGATCCGGACTGGAAGATGGTTTCGGGGCCGACCGGGACGTGATGCTCGACGTTGGCGAAACCGTACCCCTTTTCCACGAAGACGCTTCCATCCTTCACGATTGCAATGGCGACGCCCGGAACCTTCTGTCGTGCCATCTCGGCGCGCACGAATGTATCGATGCTGTCCGAGTCGCGCGCCTGACCAGCGGCTACGAGGGGCACGACGCACAGCATGGCGGCGACGAGACCTCCGCACAAAGGCCACCGCGTGTTTTCGCCCGTGATTCTCTTCGCCATGTGCATGAATACCTCGAATCTGACCACCCGCGCTGTCACGTGGAATGCGAGGATGGGGTGAATTGAGCCGCTCAGGTCCAGAAGCGT
>CAZBSV010000082.1:0-29789 GCA_964494795.1 uncultured Spirochaetales bacterium
GCGGCGGGCGGCGGGTTCGAGCTGGCGCTCTCGTGTGATCTGATCTTGGCCGCGGACCACGCGGAGTTCTTCCTGCCCGAGGTCAACATCGGCATCGCGCCCGACGCGGGAGGCGCGATCCGCTTGCCTCGCAGGATCCCGCACCACATCGCGATGGAGATGATCCTCAGCGGCCGGCGCATGTCGGCCGACGAAGCGCAGCGCTGGGGACTCGTCAATCGGGTCGTTGCCAGAGAGAGTCTGCTCGTCGAGGCGAACGCGCTCGCGGACGAGATCGCTTCGAAGGCTCCGCTGGCAGTCGCGGCAATCAAGCAGATCGCGACTGCGACCGCCGCCTTGAGCGAGCAGGCAGCGTTCGAGTTGCTGCGCAGCGGGAAGCTCGAACACTACGATCGGATGCGGCGATCGGACGACTCGCTCGAGGGCGCCAGGGCGTTCAACGAGAAGCGACCTCCGGTCTGGCGGGGCCGTTAGGTCGCGTCCGGCCACGCTGCGAACGCGCGACGCAATTTGCGGAACGCAGGCCGCAATCATCGGGCGCGCGCCGCGATTTTCGAACGCGCACCACAATCATCGAACGCGCACCACAATCATCGAACGGGCGCCGCGATTCTCGTCGGGACGGATTCTCGGATGCGTCAGCGCTAGCGGATCGCCCGATCTCGCTTCGCTTGCCGAAAGGCCTGCAGGCCCGGGATGCCGTTGACGCCCCCGCCAGCGTGGGTGGCGCTCGACGCGTTGTAGAGTCCGCGAATGGGCGTCCGATAGTCGGCGTATCCCGGCGCGGGGCGCATGTGGAAGAGTTGGTCGAGCGAAAGCTCGCCGTGAAAGATGTTGCCACCCAGCATGCCGAGATCCTGCTCCATCTCGTACGGGCCGAGCACCTGCCGATCGATCACGGCTCGTTTGAAGTTCGGCGCGAACTCCGTGTATAGATCGAAGATCCGGTCCGCGTAGGCGTCGAGTTCTTCCCGGTGCGGCGCCTGGCTCCACTCGTGCGGCACCCACTGCGTGAACATCGAAAAGAAGTGGATCCCCTTCGGTGCCAGCGTCGGATCGAGCGAAGTCGGAATCGTGCCCTCCACGAACGGCGCCACGGCTGCTTTGTGGTCGACGTGGGCGTCCTGAAATGCGCGTTCCAGGTAGGCGGGTGTCGGACACAGATTGAGCGATCCGGTGTGGTGTTCCTGCAGCTGCGTGCCCGGAGCGAAGCGGAAGTCGGGCAGCTCAGAGAGCGCCACGTTGATCTTCACGGTACCCGAACGCGTTCTCCAGCATTCGATCGCGCGCACGAAGTCATCCGGGAGTTCCTTGCGCTCGATCATCTGCAAGAACGAGAGTTTCGGATGAACGCTGGTCACCACGACGGGCGCGCGCAGCTCGTCACCATTGTCGAGAGCCACACCTTGCACGCGCCCGTTCCGGGTGAGGATTTTCGCGACGCGCGCGCTGGTGCGCACCGTGCAGCCCGCGCTCTCCGCCGAGCGTCGGATCGCCGTAGACACGGCGCCCATACCGCCGAGCGGGTAGCCCCAGGCGTTCATCGCGCCATCTCCGACATCGGCAATGTTGTGGTGGAGCAACACGTACGCGGTACCCGGAGCATCGGGGCCGGACCAGGAGCCGATCACGGCTCCCGCCGCGATGCTGCCCTTGACCTCCTCGGATTCGAACCACTCGTCGAGCAGGTCCGTGATGCTCATGCTGAACAGGCGCGTCAGGTCCGCGACCCCCCGCGAGCCGAGCTTGCGCATTCTCCAAGCGCTCTGCGCTTGACGCAAAAGATCGCCAAATGCGAGCGAGCCGATGCGCGGCGGCACCTGCATCAGCAGCGGGCCGACGATGGCGGCGACTTCCTGCAGCCAGGCGTCCCACTTCGGGTAGGTGTCGGCATCGCGCTTCGAGAACTGCGCGATCGATTCGAAGGTGCGTTTCGCGTCGTGGTTGAACAATTGAATCGTGCGATCACCCGAAAGCGGATGCGTGACCCCCCATACCGGCGCGATCCGGTAGCCGTGCTCCTCTAGTTCGAGGTCACGAAGAATGCGCGGCGGCATCACGGCCATCACGTAGGAATAGGTGGAGACCCGAATCTCGGGGTGGTCGGCGAAGGGCGCGCTCGTATCGGCAGCACCTCCGACGCGGTCTCGCGATTCCAGCACGAGCGTGCGAGCGCCCTCGCGTGCAAAGTACGCGGCACTGACGAGCCCATTGTGTCCGCCGCCGATCACGATGACGTCGTATCGATCATGCTGCATATCTCGTCCTTTTCGCTCTGCGAAGCTCTATGACCTGGATAACAGACGAGACAGCCGGACGCGTCGTCGCTCGATGATCGGGGTGTGGGCGGGCAGTATAAATCGAGTATACCTGGCGCGGAAAATCCGAGCCACACTCGAATCCGATCGCTAGCGCGAGGCTTCCTGTCAAGCCGGCCGACGGCTCGCCGATAGGCCCTAACAAGTCGACGCGGATTCTCCTCCGGCGCTGCGCTTGGCGTTTCGCTGGATTCCGCCGGCGTGTGGGAGCATCCGCGATGAAGAAAGACGCAGGACGCAAAGAGGACTACATCCTCCAGATTCGCGACAACACCCAGAAATACATGGCAGCGCTGATCCAGGAGAACGAGCGCCTTCGGGCGATCGTGGGCGATCTCGAGCAGCAGCGAATCAGCACCGAGCAGCAGCGAGTCAGCACCGAGCAGCGGCTGGGAATTGCCGAGTCGGCACTCGGTCGGATCCAGACGGAACGGCAGAAGCTCGCAGAGCGGATCGACCAGATTGAGGGCCAGAGTCACGACCTGCTGAACCAGTTTGCAGACATCGAGCAGCAAAACAGTGATCTCGCGAGCCTCTACGTAGCCAGCTATCGGCTGCATGAGACGCTCAAGCGGAGCGAAGTGATCGCGGTGATCGAAGAGATCGTGGTCAACATGATCGGCTCTGAAGAAATCGCGATCTTCGAGGTAGACGGCGGCACCGGCAAGCTCAAGCTCGTCGATTCACTCGGAATCGACCCGGATGATCTCAAGCGCGTGAAGCTCAACGACAGCCGGATCGAAGAAGCCGCCGGAGTCCTTCAGGAGATCGTGAAGACCGGCCGGCGCTACGTGGTCAATTCCAGCGATGGAAAAACCCCAGACGCAAATTCGGGGCTAACGGCGTGCGTTCCGCTGGTTGTCGACGGAAAACTGGTCGGAGCGATTGCGGTGTTCCGGCTGTTGGACCAGAAGCAGAGCCAGTTCGCGCCTCTCGATTTCGAACTCTTCGATCTGCTAGCAACACACGCGGCCGCGGCGCTGTATTGTTCGGAGCGCATTTCGGAGCAGTGAGCGGTTGGATCGTGCGGGGAGCGACGCGTCCGCTGCAACCGCGCCTCGGTGGCCGCCTAGCGCTTCCACCAGAAGCCGTGGAAGCTCCCGCAGTCGAGATTCCGGAACGCATCGCCGACCAGCTTCGTGCCCGCCGGTACGTCGACGGGCGCCTCGCCATCGAAGCGGCGATCGACGATTCCATCGAAGTCGACATCTTCATCCTGCCGCGTCACGCCGCCGGGGCGCGTTGAGGTGGAGACGTCGGGCTTCCGGTCTCCATTGGTGTCGACGTCCACTCGCACGCGGTTTTCGCCCTCGTACACCTCGCGGGTGTCGGCGACGCCATTTCCCGTCGAATCGATCAACGCCTCGACCACTGTGCCTTTCACGACGATCGCGCGCGCGTTGAGCTTCTTGCCATCGCCATCCAACAGACACTGCGCGGTCGCCTCACCCGCGGCGTTGAAGAAGATCTTCTTGTCCGGAACGCCCTTGCCTCCGCTCGCGACTTCCTGGAGGGTCAGCGCTCCGTCGGGGCCGAAATGGCTCAGCGCCTGCGGTAGCTCGTTGCCCAGCGTGCTCTGGCCCTGGCGTACCAGGGCTTCGCCCTCGTAGAAATTCCACAGGTCGATCTTGCAGTCCCCCTCGCTGTCCCGATACTCGATTCGCACCTTCTCGCGGGAATCGAACCACTGCTTCAGGTCGATGCAGCCGCCCGCGTCGCTGTCCTGTTCCAGGCGCTCGATCTTGCCGTCTTTGAAAAAGGCGACGAGATCCGGTTTTTCGTCTCCGCTTCGGTCTTCCGCTCTCTTGACGACGTTTCCGTTGGCGTCGCTCGTGAGCCAGGTGTCGATTTTGCCGTCGGCGTTGCTGTCCACCTCCTGGATCTGCTCGCCCTTCGCGCCGGCCCGATTCCGCACGTCCACGAGACCGTCGAAGTCCGTGTCCTCTTCCTGGCGCGCGATCCGATCTCCCTCGAAGTAGATGAAGAGATCCGGTTTCGCATCGCCATTGCGATCCTTCTCGGCCCTTACTTTGTTTCCCGCTTCGTAGAAGGTGACCGTTTCGAATCGCTCGTCGTGATCCGTGTCGTCTTCGACGCGCAGCGGGCGCTCGTCGTCGTCGAAGTGGGTGATCAGGTCGAATTTCTTGTTTCCATTTCGATCTTCGCGCTGAACGCGCTTTCGTCCGCCCTCGTACTCGATCACGAGCTCGATCGAGGCGTTGCCGTCGAGATCCGCCTCGGTTCGCTGGGGTTTTCCGTCGCGGTAGGTCGTGACCATTTCGAAACGGCCGTCGAAGTCCTGGTCGACTTCGTCGCCAATCAGCACGCCCTTCTCGTAGATGTTCTTGTGATCCGGGCGCCCATCGGCATTGGTGTCGATCTCGTCTCTTTCTGGCCGATTCTCCGCGTCGAGGTAGACAACGACATCCGCCCGGCCATCGCCGTTCGCATCGCGGCTCTGGATCTTCTGCTTACCGTTCTCGAACGTCAGCGTCGAATCGAATTTTCCGTCTCCCTCGGTGTCGCGCTCTTGCCGGACCGCGACGCCCTGTTCGAAATGGGTGACGACGTCGAATTTGCCGTTTCCGCGCGTGTCTCGTTCCTCGCGGACCTTCAATCCGCCCACATAGGCGATGACGGTATCGAATTTTCCATCACCCGTGGTATCGCGCTCTTCCCGCTGCGTGGCTCCCGAAGCATCCAGCGTTCCGCGGAAATCGATCGTGCCATTGAAGTCCGTGTCCTCTTCGAAGTGCGCCGGCTTTCCATCCGTGAAGGCAACCTTGCGGTCGGCCTTGCCGTCGTGGTTGCGATCTTCCTCGAGTCCGGCCGGGGAGCCGTCGGTGTCATTCACGCGCCAGGTGTCGATCTTCTGATCGTCATTGGTGTCGCGGCGTACGGCGGTCTCCTGCTTGCTCTTGGGGTCGAGATCGATCCAGGTGTCGATCGATCCATTGAAATTCGAATCCTGCTCCTGCCTGACGAGTTCGCCACTCGGTGCGTGAAAATTCCAGAGGTCGGGGCGCCCGTCGGCGTTTTCATCCAACTCGACGCGCGCGAGTTTTTCGCCATCGAAGATCTCGACGCGCTCGACTCGATCCTCACCCTTTGCCTTGATGAGTCGGCGGCTCGCCTTGCCGCCTGCGTATTCGACGGTGATTTCGAAGTGCCCGTCCCGGTCCTCGTCGAGTTCTTCGAGCTTGACGACCTCGTTATCGTCGAACGCATAGCGGACATCGGGCTTTCCGTCGGCGTTTCGATCCTCGGACTGTTTTGCCTTCTTGCCATTGCGAAATTCGATCACGGTGTCTTTGCGTCCGTCGCCGGTGGTATCCGCCTCGCGGCGGATCGGCGTTTCGCCATCCGTGACGGTGACGATGTCTGCTTTGCCGTCCGCGTTGGTATCTTCCTCTTCGCGCACGCGTTTTCCGGCGGCGTAGAAGTGAAAGAGATTCGCCGTTCCGGCCCCGCTGCTGTCGATTTCCTCCCGCTCGATCGTGCCCTTGGCATCGAGGTGGATCACGCGCTCCGGCTTTCCGTCTGCGTCGTCGTCCTGGATCTGCGTGCGCTCGACGCCGTTCTCATACAGGGCGACGCGGTCGAAATGACCGTCCCCGTTGGTGTCGGCCTGTTTCTTGACGATTGCGTTCGCATTGTAGAACGTCACGACGTCTTTTTTGCCGTCACCGTTCGTATCCTGTTCGAGCTTCTGTTTGACGTCGTTCACGAAGTGGATCGCGGAGTCGAATTTTCCGTCAGCTGTCGTGTCCTGCTCCTCGAGGCTCTTGCTGCCGTCAGGGTTGAACCGCGCGCGGACGTCGGGGCGCCCGTCATGGTCCTTGTCCGCTTCGACGACGGCGACGAGTCCGCCTTGGTAGCTGGTCGTGCGGTCGGGTTTGCCGTCGAAGTTGGTGTCCTCTTCGAGGCGCTCGGGGTGTTCGCCCTTGTAGTGGAGCGTCGTGTCGACCTTGCCGTCGGCATTTTTGTCGTCGAGCTGGGTGCTCGGAACGCCGTCTTTGTACTGGATCCAACGATCGGCCGTCGCGTCTCCCTGGGTGTCTTGTTCCTGGCGGCTCGGCTTGCCGTCGCGCTGGTAGAAGATCCAGACGTCGATCGCGCCGTTTAGATCCGTATCTTTTTCGGCTCGCTCGGGTGCGCCGGCCGCGTAGTAGACGAATTCGTCGAACCTGCAGTCCTTGTTGTTGTCGACATGCTTCTCGTGGATGTCCTCGTTGTCGTCGTAGAGGAGTTCGATGGGCGCGCAGGCGGCACGTGCTTCCGCGGCGGCGAGCAACGGGATGGCGAGCAGCGCCAATAGCGGCGCGAGATTCGGCGCGAAACAGCCGATCTGGAGACGCAACGGCACGGGCAGGTGAGGCGACCCGCCTGATTTGGATCGACTAGCCGGCAATGGCTGTGCTGGCGAAGGTCGCCGTGATGCGTTTGTTGGCGAGGCATCGCACGCGATCCGGCATCGGGGGAAAGGGGGAAGACGCGCGCATCGCGTCGATCGCGCTCGCGCCAATCGCGTTGTCGCCCTTGACGAGTTCGATCGTGGAAGCGGATCCCGCCACGTCGAGCGCAAACTTCAAAGTCACGCGTTTGTCCTCGACTCCGTAGGGAAGGCTCCAGCGCGAGTCGATTCGCTGTTTCAGTTCCGCCATGTACGCCTTGACTTCGGGTCGCTCGACGCAGTCCGTCGCGACCGCGTCGGAGAGTAGCCCGGTCCCGGTTCCCCCTGGGCCGCGGAGGTTTCCCTCGCCGACGGCGGTGTCCACGCTGACGAGAACGCCACCTGTGGGTGAGCCGACGACGTCGCGCGACGAGAGCACGCCGTCGCGAACCGATGAACCCTGATTGATCGCGAGCGAGCCAGTTCCGAAAGAGTTTCCGTCCGTCCCGGCGATCTTGCGCGGACCCACGGAGGGGCCGACGGGAGCGACTGCTCCGATCGGCCCGCGCACCGCGGGACCCGCCGCCTGATTGAGGTCGACCTTTGACGCCTGGTAGCCACCCACCGCTCCGACGGGCGACACGCGATCGACGTCGATCGAGGAGTGCTTGACCTGGGTCGGAGCCGCGACGGCGTTGAGCGAATCCATCTGGAGCATCTCTGCGTCGATTGCGGGAGCGGCATTGGCAATCACGCGCGGGTTGACGATCTGCGGTCGCACGGTCTGCATCGCGGGCGCGAAGTCGAGCGATCGCCGCTCGGCGAGAGCCTTGCGTGCCGGCGCCGGTGTCTTCGGAGCTTCTTCGTGGAGGAGCGTGACGGGGATGATCTCCTCGACAATTTCGGGATTCATGGATGCAAACAAAAGCAACAGGCCGATCACGCCGAGGTGAATCGCGGCCGAGATTCCGCCGCTCGCGAGCTTGCTCTTGCCCGTGTCGGGTTCGGGGAAGCCCATCGGAAAGTCCGGCATCGCGACGCCGGCCGTGGCCGGTGTGAATGCCGTGCCCAGTCGAAACTTGGCGCGATTGCGCGTGACGCGGGGTCTGAGAATGCTTTGCTGAGTCATGCTGGTTGCGGCGGCTCCGAAATTTCCGATGGCTCCATCCATCGAATCAATCAATCAATCGATGTCGCGTCGGATCGGGTGCGCGATGTCAAGCGGCAGCATGCGTCGCGAACCGATTCCCGTGAATTCTGGCTTGCGCCCCGGCCAGTCGGCGCTGCGCGTGCCGGCGCTGAGCGTGCCGTCCAGATCGGCCGCGCGATGATAGCGATGCCGCTGGGGCGTACCCGCCTACTAGGTTTCATCGGCCAGCCTTCTGGTTCAACGGCCAGCCTTCTGGTTCAACGGCCAACCTTCTGGTTTCACGGCCAGCCTCCTGGTTTCATCGGCAAAACGGCGCTTAAATGGAACCGAAAACTTTCCCTTCAAGTTGCAGGGGGCGAAGCGTCGAAAGACCGGTGGCGAAGCGCCGGGTGAAGATGCGCTGGTGTTGCGCGTTCCCCCCGGTTGTCGACGCGCAGCGGCGGCGCTGGTGATGGCCGTTTGATCATGTAAATTTGCGATTCAAAAGCGGAATTCGCTTCGGGCGGACGCCGTCTAGAAAATTCGTTCCGAGTATCGTGAACGACTCAAGCGAGGAGGGGCGCGAATGGAAGCACATACACTGCTTCAGATGCTGCAGGACGGCGGGCTCACCGTCTATCCGTTGGCACTGGCTTCTGTGATCACGCTCACGATTCTCTTCGAGCGCATGTGGCGCTACCGCGGCCTCGAGAGTCAAACCCGCTCGATCACGCGAGAAACCATCGAATCGCTGGTCCGGCGAGATGTCGCTGGCGCGCGTTCGGTCTGCGAGCAGTCCGAAACGCCGGTCTCGAAGGTATTTCTAGAGGCGATGCGCTGGAAGAATATCGCGATCGAAGATCTGGATCGCGTGTTGCTCACCGCGCGCCAGGAAGCCGTGACGGATCTCAAGCGCGGCCTCTGGGTGATCGGAACGATCGGCTCGCTCGCTCCCTACGTGGGTCTGTTCGGAACGGTCGTCGGGATCATCCGCGCGTTCCAGAGCATGGCGGTCGAAGGCGTCGGTGGCTTCGAGGTCGTCGCCGCGGGCATCTCGGAAGCACTCGTCGCAACGGCCGCGGGACTGTTCGTCGCGATCATTGCGCTGATGTTCTTCAACTATCTCCAGACTCGGGCCAACACGCTGGGTACTACCTACGCGCGCTCGTGCGAGCGTTTTCTTCAGGCTCTGATTTTCGTCGAAACGGCAGCGAGCGGCGGTTCCAACCGCGCGGAGGTGCAGGGTGGCAGCTTCGTACCGGCCTGATCACGAAGATTCCAATGGCGACATCGTCGCCGAGATCAACATCACGCCGCTGACCGACGTGTTCCTGGTCCTGTTGATCATCTTCATGGTCACGACATCGGTGATCCAGAATCAGGGCAAGAACATCGATCTACCCGGCGCCGACGTGAGCGACGAGACGCCGCAGGGCGTGACCGTGTCCGTGGGCGCCGACGGCGAGATGATGATCAACGACGCGATCGTGCCGGAGGACCAGCTCTACGGTGTGCTGGAATCGGCGCTGGCCGATGCGCGCGACAAGATCGTCGTATTGCGCGGAGACCGCGCCGTGCTGCTCGGTCAGGCGGTCAACATCCTCGACATCGCGCAACAGGCGGGCGCGCGCGGCATTGCGCTCGCAACGAAGCCGAATCCAAAGGATTCATAATCGGCGGGCGCCCCGAAGTTCCTGTGACGCCCCGCAGTCCGGGCGGGCTCCGAGTCGCGGAGCGCCCCTTCACAGCGCATCTCCTTGCCAGCCGATTCGACCCGCCTACTCTATGCCGCATGAGCAAGCTCGATCATCGCCCCGCGAGCGGGGGCGGCTCCTGCGCGCGCTGCCGCGACAGCCTCGGACTCGCCTCCGCCAAGCGAGAGGGTGCGTGGTACTGCAGTGCCGCGTGTGCGAGCGGACGGCTCAACGTCCCGTCGTCTTCGGATTGCGTCCCGTCTTCGGATCGCGTCCCCGAAACATGGCTGTATGCGCGTCCCCGGCGCTTTTTTCGCCAACGCAAACCCAAGGAACTGCGCTCCGGCGGCTCCGGGGCGGCCTAGCGGGGGAAGCTTCGCTTCCCTGGCGGCGCCGCTCGAACCCGTTCCGGGTTCGAGCGGCTAGCTCGTGCACTGGGCACGGCGTTGACACCCTCCCGGGGCTCGGGCACACTTGCGCCGCTTGCCTTTTTCTCAATGAAACCATGGGCTTAGTTGGCCAGGCGGCGGATGCTCTGGAGTTCTGCTCCGGAGTTCCTCTCGAGTTCTAATGGGCGAGCACCCAACGGGTGCGGGAGCGGCCTTGCCCCGCTCGCCCGGGAGACATGAGTCGTGGCAAAAGTATTGGTGACGGACACGCTGTCTGCGCAAGGCCTCGAAATTCTCGAGCAGACGCCGGGTCTCGAGGTGATCGTCGCGCCGGGATTGAAGGGCGACGACTTGCTCGCGGCGGTGGCCGATGTGGAAGGACTCGTGATTCGCAGCGGCACCCAGGTGGGCGCCGAGGTGATCGCTGCGGCCGAAAAACTCAAGGTGATCGGCCGGGCCGGCATCGGCATCGACAACGTCGATCTTCGCGCCGCCACCGAGCGCGGCATCGTCGTGATGAACACGCCGGGCGGCAACAACATCACCACCGCCGAGCACGCGATCGCGCTGTTGATCTCGCTCGCGCGTCACATCCCCCAGGCGACCGCATCGATGAAAGCCGGAAAATGGGAGAAGACGGCGTTCATCGGGATGGAACTCTACAACCGAACGCTAGCGGTCGTGGGCCTCGGAAACATCGGCCGGATCGTCGCGAAACGCGCGCATGGACTCGGCATGAAGGTGATCGCGCACGATCCGTTCTTGTCCGAGGCGGCCAGGGCCGCGGCCGAAGTGGAGCTCGTGTCGTTCGATGCCATGCTCGCGCGTGCGGATGCGATCTCGATTCACGTTCCGCGCACGCCGGAGACTTCGGGTCTCTTGAATGACGCCGCCTTCGAGAAAATGCGACCGGGGGTGTTGATCATCAACGCGGCGCGCGGCGGAATCGTCGACGAGGCTGCACTGCTGCGCGCGCTCAACGCCGGACGCGTAGGCGGGGCGGCGATGGACGTCTTCGAACACGAGCCGCCGAGCGCCGACGATCCGCTGATCCAGCACGATCGCGTCATCTGCACCCCGCACCTCGGGGCGTCGACCGAACAGGCCCAGGTGAACGTCGCGATTGCCGTGGCGGAACAGGTGCGTGACTACCTGGTAGATGGAATCGTCGGAAACGCGCTCAACGTTCCCTCGATTTCCAAGGAACTCTACGCGCAGATCCGCCCGTATCTGGAACTCGGCGAAAAACTCGGTCGGTTCCAGGGGCAACTGTGTCCGGGTTCGATCGATCGGATCGAGATCGAGTATTCGGGTGACGCCGCGCGGCTCGAAGTCGCGCCGATCACGGTTTCGATCCTGAAGGGAATACTCGAGTCGGTGGACGACGAGGTGAATCTCGTCAACGCTCCGCTCATCGCGGCCGCCCACGACATCGAAGTGGTCGAATCGAAGTCGAGCCGGTCGCGCGACTTTGCGAGCGCGATCGCAACCCGCGTCATTGGCTGCGGGAACCGCTATATCGTCGGAGCGGTGTTTCACGGCGGCCAACCGCGCATCGTTCGAATCGACGACTTCATGTTGGAGGCGATTCCGACGGGCTCGACGCTGTTCATCCAGAATCACGACCAACCGGGCGTCGTGGGGACGGTCGGCACCGTGCTGGGGCAGGGCGGCATCAATATTTCGCGCATGCAGCTCGCGCTGATCCCAGAGCGCTCGCTCGCGGCGATGCTCGTGAACATCGATCCGGCGCCAGGAAAAGCGCTGATGAAACAGTTGCGCGATCTGCCACACGTGATTTCGGCACAGCTCGTGGAGCTCGGTCCGTGACGGCACTGGTTGCAGTGGGCGCTCAATGGGGCGACGAGGGCAAGGGCAAGATCGTCGACTGGCTCGCCCCGCACGCCCAGCTCGTGGTGCGTTTTCACGGCGGCAACAACGCCGGCCACACGCTCGTGGTCGACGGCGTCAAGACCGTGCTGCACGTCGTTCCGGCAGGTGTGCTCAATCCGTCGACCATCAACCTGATCGGGCCCGGTGTCGTCGTCGACCCGGACGGCCTTCTGGCCGAACTCGACGCGCTCAAGGAGCGCGGTCTGCTGCGCGATCCGTCGCGGATTCGACTCTCGGGTCGCGCTCACGTGATCCTTCCCTGGCACACGCGGCTCGACAAGGCGCGCGAGGCGGCGGCGGGCGAACTCGCGATCGGGACGACGGGTCGCGGCATCGGCCCCGCCTACGAGGACAAGGTGACGCGGCGCGGCATACGGGTCGCGGACCTTCTCGATCCGCAGGGGCTTCGCGACTCGCTTTCGAGAATCGCGAAGCAGAAGAACTTCGAACTCGTCGAGTACTACCACGCGGAACCGATCGACGTCGATGCGCTGTACGAGCGGGCGATCGAGTGGGGACGGCAACTCGGTCCGTACGTGGACCACACGGTTCACACACTCGAAGAAGCACTCAGCGCCGGCACCAACGTGCTGTTCGAGGGCGCGCAGGGCACCTTTCTCGACATCGATCATGGCACCTACCCCTATGTGACTTCTTCGAATTGCGTGGCGGGTGCCGTGTGTACCGGAGCGGGCGTCGGTCCGACCCGAATCGACCGCGTTCTCGGGATCACCAAGGCGTATACCACGCGAGTCGGCGGAGGGCCTTTTCCGACCGAGGACACCGGCGAGTTCGGCCGAAGACTTCGCGAGGCTGGCGCGGAATTCGGAGCGACCACCGGAAGGCCGCGCCGCTGCGGCTCGCTCGATGTCGTCATGCTGCGCGAGGCCGCGACCGTCAATGGCTTTACCGGACTCGCGATCAACAAGCTCGACGTGCTCTCGGGAATCGGTGAACTCCGCATTGCCACCGCGTATCGAGTAGACGGCAAATTGACCAAGGATTTTCCGATGACGCTCGCCGAGATCGAGCGGGCCGAGCCCGTTTATGAAACCGTTCCGGGTTGGAACGAGGACATCACGCGGTGTCGTCGCTACGAGGACCTGCCCGGCGCCGCGCGGAGCTACGTGGAGCGCGTCGAGGCGCTCGTCGCAGTTGCGGTCGAGATCATCTCGATCGGACCCGGACGCGACGAAACGATCGCCCGGATCGACCCCTTCCGCCCGATCTAGCCCGCGATTCTCGATCGCGACGATGGCTTTCGACTCAAACCCGGACGCCGACTGGTCGAGAGGTTCGATGCAGGCCGGTCGGAGGCAGAGTGGGTTCGCATATGCGCGTGTTGTCGGGAAATCTGATGAATGGCGGGGCCGACCCAGAGGCCTTCGCGGATCTGGCGCGAAGCAGCGGCGCTGACGTCGTCGTCGTGCAAGAGCTCTCGCCCGAGCAGGCGAGTGCGCTCGGTCGCGCGTTTCCGCACGGGCGACTCGAGCCCGCGCGCGACTTCACCGGCATGGGAATTGCGCTGCGCTACCCAGCAGAACTCGATCGCATAGCGCTCGCCTATCGCGATGCGCGGGTCGCCCGACTCGAGCCCGCGCATTGGCCCGCTCTGTCGCGCGCACTCGAGATCGTGAACGTCCACATCGCTTCCCCCACCTGGGGCAAGCGGATCTCGACGCGTGTGCGGCGTCGACTCGAACAGGGCAGGGGGCTGCTTCGATACCTGGACGAAACGCAAGGAAGAACGTGCGCGGTAGTGGGTGACTTCAACGCGAGCCCGGTGTGGCCGCTCTATCGGTCGCTCGCGCGGCGGCTGGAGGATCTGGCGCTGAGTCACGCGCGCAGCCGAGGCGCAATGCCGGAGCGAACCTGGGCGCGCTGGATCGGCGGGCCGCGGCTGCTTCGAATCGATCACTGCTTTGGCTACGGGGTGCGGGCCGACGACGTCCGGGTCGTCCCGATCCGCGGCTCGGACCACTCCGGCCTGATCGTCGACCTCTCGCTCGACGAGCGCGAGCCTCCGGCGATCCTGCAGCGCTAGAAGCCTTCGCGAACTCGGACCGCGCGGCTAGAGCGGGCGCGCAAGCCCCGGCCGCAGATGGGGCCTGGCTTCGGCTGCCGCCGACCGACTCGTCTGCTTCGCTATGGTTGCCAGCCAGTGCCGAGCGTCGAGATCGCTCGCGAGCCCGAGCGTGCGCGCGCGCCGCGATATCCAGCGCGCAGGTTGACTGTGTGAGCGAGAGCCGACGAACAGAGCCAGCGCGCGAATCGGCATCGGCCGGCAGGGCGGCCCTTCTCTGGTACGTCGGCGCGGCGCTGATCTCGTGTGCGCCCCTGATCAAGAGCGGATTCCCGCAAGGGCACGATTGGATGTTCGAACTCGCGCGCGTCGCCGAGTTCTCCCACGCCACCAGGCAGGGCCAATATCCGCCGCACTGGGCGCCCAATCTCTATGGAGGTTATGGCTCGCCGGTCTTTCTCTTCTACGCCCCGCTTTTTTCGGCGCTGGCGGCTGCGGCGGCTTCGCTGCTCGGAAGCTTCGCCGCCGGTGCGTCGCTGGTCGTGGTCGCCTTTTCGTTCATCGGTGTGTTTGCGATTCGTCGAGTGTGCGACGCGATACCGGGACTCGACCCGCTGGCCGGCAGAATCGCAGCGCTGCTGTTCGCGCTTCACCCCTATCTGATCGGCGACAAGTTGATTCGAAACGCGAACGCGGAGTTTGCAGCCCTGTGTCTGCTGCCGTTCGCGCTCGAGGGTTTGATCTGGCTCGGGCGTCGGCCGCTGCGTGGCACTCTCTCGATCGCCGCCGCGCTCGCGGCGTCGATCCTCAGTCACAACTTGACGGCGCTCACCTGCCTTGCGCTTCTGCTGGCTGGTGGGCCGTGGCTCTATGCCGGGCGCGGCGCGCGGCGCGCTTCAGTGTCATTGGGGGCGGGCCTCGCGCTCGGCCTCGCGCTCGCGGCTTTTTTCTGGCTGCCCGCCCTGTTGCTTCAGGACGCGATTCGAATCGACGAACTGACGCGCGGTAAATTCGACTTTCACCGCCAGTGGAAGCCGCTCGTCGAATTCTTCGGCTATTCCCAATTTTTCAGCAGCGGCGCAGTCACGCCGATCGCGCTGCTAATTGCCGCGTGGGTCGCATTTCGCCGACGCGCGGGAGTGTTTGCGGAGCGGCGCCTTCTGATCGCCCTGCTCGCCGCGGCGCTGGTCTTGATTGGCCTGCAACTTCGCGTATCGGAGCCGCTCTGGGAAGTGCTCCCATGGTTGCCTCTGATGCAATTTCCGTGGCGCTTCATGGGCCCGCTCGCGCTGATCAGCGCCATCGCAGCGGGAATTGCAGCGGCCCAGATCCTCGAAGGGCGGTCCAGGCGAGTCCGCGCGTGCGCTGAACTCGCAATCTTCGCACTCTGCGTCGCCAACGCGTGGCCGCAGCTGGCGAGCTATCGGCCTCTTTCGGGCGCGCAGTCGAAGTCGATCGAAAAGGCGATCGGATCCGAGAAGCTGCGGCGGGGCGCGCTCAATGTCAGCGTGCTCGATGAATACCTGCCGCGCGGCGCGAACGCTGACGTGTGGAAACGCGTGACGCGGTTTGGGGGGAGAGCCGTGCTCAGCGCCGAGCCGGAGGCCGAGATCGAAGCGCTCCGGGAGTCGGGCTCGCGAATTTCGCTGCGCGTCGAGGCTCCGCTGGGAACGCGGCTGCGTGTCGGGCGCTGGTATTTTCCCGGATGGGAGGCCGAACTCGATGGCATTCCGCTCCGCGTCGAGCCCAACCCGTCGGGCGGCATCGACCTGCGTATTCCCGCACCCGGCGGCGCACTCGAGCTGTTTCGCCGGCCGCCCCTCTCGCGTAGAGTTGGAATCGCGCTTTCGGGCCTTGGAGTTGGCCTCTGGATCGCGCTGTATGTCGTAGACCGCAAGCGAAGCGGCGCCGAGTGAATCTCTCGCCCGGCGGCTGCGCGAGCGGCATCCTCTGCCGGGGCCGCCTTGCCATCGGGCGGAAGATCCGCGCGCTGGCGTTCGTGGCCAGCTGTTTCATCGATGGGCGGATTCGAGCAGTGCGTCAACGGGCGGATTTCTGCGACAATCGCGCGCGATGAAATCAACCGATGAGTTTCTGCCGGGCGCCTTCGGCGCGCTGCGCTACCCGAACTTTTCACGCTTTCTGATCGCGAGATTCCTAGCGACTCTTGCGGCACAGATGCAGAGCGTCGCCGTGGGCTGGCAGGTCTACGCGCTTACGCACGATCCGCTCGACCTCGGATTGATCGGGCTCGCGCAGTTCCTGCCTTTCATCGTGCTTGTGCTCGTGGCTGGGCAGGTTGCCGATCGTTTCGACCGCCGGCGCATCTTGGCGCTCTGTTATGCGACCGAGGTGCTGTGTGGCGTGCTGCTGCTGGGTTTCACGCTGAGCGGTCTGACAGTCGTCTGGCCCGTGTTCAGCGTGATGGTCCTGTTCGGCGCAGCGCGCGCATTCAGCATGCCGGCTTCTCAGGCAATCACACCGAACCTGGTACCGCTGGCTGGCTTCGGCAACGCGGTGGCGCTCAACTCCTCGACGTTTCAGCTGGCGACGATCCTGGGCCCGAGTCTTGGCGGTGTGCTGTATCTCGCAGGTCCGCAGTCGGTTTACGCGACGGTCGCGGCGTTGTTCGTGGTGTCGGTCGTCTTGATGGCGCTGGTGCAGGTGCCGCGCACGCCGGCGAGCAGCGAGCCCGCTACCTGGCATACGGTCCTCGAGGGCTTGCGGTTCGTGCGTTCGCGGCGCATCGTGCTCGGTGCGATTTCGCTCGATCTGTTCGCCGTCTTGTTCGGCGGTGCCACGGCAATGCTGCCCGCTTTTGCGAGCGACGTGTTGCACGTCGGCCCGAGTGGGCTCGGGCTGCTGCGATCGGCACCGGGACTCGGCGCGGCGCTGACCGGCGTGTTGCTGGCAGTCGCGCCGATGACACGTCGTGTCGGGCGCTGGATGTTCGGCGGCGTGGCGTTATTCGGCGTCGCCACCGTGGTCTTCGGCCTGTCCACGTGGTTCGGTCTGTCGATGCTGGCGCTTTTCCTGCTGGGTGCCGGCGACATGGTGAGCGTCTACATCCGGCATGTCCTGGTCCAACTGGAGACCCCGGACGCGATCCGCGGCCGCGTGAGCGCCGCCAACGCGGTCTTCATCGGCGCATCGAACGAGCTTGGCGAGTTCGAGTCCGGCGTGATGGCGCTCTGGTTCGGCCTGGTTCCCTCCGTGGTGATCGGTGGCCTTGCGACGCTCGTGGTCACCGCGCTCTGGGCACTCTGGTTTCCCGAGCTCAGAAAGGTCGATCGGTTTCCAGGCCACGGCCACTGATTCCAGCGAACGACCTCCGCCGTCACCGCGACGAAGGCGTTGAGCACGTCGAGCATGTTCGGCGTTTCGTAGAACGCGTGCATGAGCATGAAGATCGCCTGCGCGAGACAGAGCATGCCCGCGTACGCGCGTATCCGGCGCTAGTTCGTCGAGTCGTAGATCTCGCCGCCGTCGCTGGCGATGCCCTTCATGTCCTGTGGCATGCTCGCGGATGCCCACGGTGTCGGTCGCCGTGACGCGATTGCCGTCGTTCAGCATCGGCTCGAACGCTACGTCTGCGCCACCCGCACCGACCAAGGATTGCGGCTGATCCAGACGGCGGATCTGCAAGGTCGAGCGAATTCTCGCCGGGGCCGGGTCGCGCGAACTCGGGCTCAGTAGATCTCGGTGCGCGACGACGTGAGGGCGCCAGCCTCGGCGCTGAGCGTGTAGGCGATCCCGCCCTGCCCGCGCCAGCTGTTCAGATCGAAGCGGCCGCCGGGCCCAATGCGATACACGGCAATGTTCCTGAACGTCAGCGGCGTGCCCGATTCGCACGCCTCCGGCGGCCCCGGCGTACTCAGGAAGTAGACGTAGGGCGTCTCGTGATCGGGCGTCGCGAACACCTCGCCGAGGCCGCTCTGCGGATCTACGTGCAGCGCGGTCTCGCGGTCGGCGGCGATCGCACGGCCCTGTGTCGTCCAGCCGTCATCGATGAGTCGGGCCAGGAACGCGATGGTGCGCCCGATGCGCTGATGCTCCTGCAGGTGCTGGTCGGTGATCACGTTCGCGAGCTTCGGCAGAACGAGAAAGTCGCGCTCGAGCGTCAGGTCTCGCACGAAGGGGTCGGCGAGGCCCGCTTCGGTCGTAACGCTCTCGTCGCTCATCGCCGAGTACGAGAACTCGCCCAGTATCGCCATGCCCGCGCTCGTCCCGCCGATCGGCGCCGGCTTGGCGACCACGTAATTAATTGCATCCTCGACCGGCGTGCCCTTCCAGAAGCGCACGTAGCGCGCCTGATCGCCGCCGGCGATGAACAATGCCTCCGCGTTGCGGATGCTGTCGATGACGAGGGGGTCGAATGCGGCCTGCCGATCGTCGAACACGAGCGTCTCGACCGAGTCGCAGCCGCACAGCGCGTAGATGTAGGAATTGTAGTCGTCCTTACCCGATGCCTTGAGCACGACGAAGTCGCCGCCGCCGCCAAGCGCGCCCATGCGGATGTAGTTGCGATCGACATCATCGCCGCCGCCTTGGAGCACGAGCAGTCCCTGCGTCCGCCGGACGACGTCTGCGGCATTGCCAATCAGGAAATGCCGAACGCCCGGAGCGACCCGCGTCGGCGGCGTGCCGCAGCAGAGCAACAGGCACGCGGCCACCAGGAGAAGGATGCGATCGAAACGATGGCACCGCATACACGACTCAGCGGTCAATCGAGCTTTGCCCCAACCTTGACCGGTGTGCGGTCCGACGCAGAGCCAAACAAGATTCCGTAATCGTTGGATGACAACACGATTTCGCCATCGACGCCAATCGCAATGATCGCTCCCGCGGCCCGGTCCTCTTTTCCGATCAATTCCTTGATGACGTGGTCGGCCGCCGCCTGTAACGGCAGCTGCAGATATTCGGCTCGCGCTGCGATGTCGCGTGTGGCGCCTCGCTTGATGAAGGATTCGCCCAGTCCCGTGGCGGATAACGCGAATCGCCGGTTCGCAAAGGTGCTCGCGCCAACGATCGGGCTATCCCCGACGCGCCCCGGCAGTTTTCCGGGCCAGCCACCGGTCGAGGTTCCTGCCGCCAGCTGGCCGCACCGATCCAGCGCTACGGCGCCGACGGTACCGTGTTTTGGCATTGCCGTCGCATTACCGTGTTTTGGCATTGCCTTCGCATCGCTGGTCGGTTGCGGTGGGGCTACGTATTCCTTGAAGTACGTCTTGGGTTCCACGACTTCCGCGCCGAGTCCGATCACGGTCTGCTCTCCCGTCGTGCCGACGAACAAGACATGGGGAGTCTCGTCCATGACCAACCGTGCAGCTCGGATCGGATTCTTGAGTCGCTGCATCGCGGCCACGGCGCCCGATCCGCCGGTCAGGCCATCCATCAAGGACGCATCCGTTTCGGTGACTCCCGCGCTGTTGACGATCGAACCCTTGCCCGCATCCAGGATTCCCGAGTCCTCCATTGCGACGATCGCCTCTACGACTACATCGAGAGCGCGGTCACCGTGCGCGAGATTGGCTCGCCCTTCGACAACCAGCCTGCGGATGAGCTCGATGTGTCTAGGCTCCACCTCCTCAGCATATTCGACCAAGCCGCCATGAATCACAAGTGTGTAGTTGGGCTTTGCATCACAGCTTCCAGCGGCCGCCGCGGTGGACGCATGTGACAACAGTCCCAGCATGAAAGTCAGGCGCGGGACAGAGCGAAGTAGCGTTTTCATCGGAATGAAACCCCAGCTGCTTGTGAAATCAAATCCACCCCTGCTTCTGGAATGCCAGCTTCAGCTCGTCGGCGATCTTCTCCGCCGTCCGCTTGGCAGATCCCTCGATCGTGCTCGACCCGCTCACTTCTCCGCCCACTTTCACCGCTCCACCGACGATCAGACCGATCGGGTTTGCGGTCGCGATCGTGACGGCGAGGGGTACAGCGACTCCCGGCGTCTTGCCGCCGCCGGAATCGACCCCCCCGGATCCGAGTTTTCGCAGACGGCCATCCGTCATGAGGTAGCCCTCGACCTGCGTCTGCAGGTCCGCCGCCCCAGAACCAAAGCCGAGCACGACGCGCTTTACGGCGCTGCCCTCGTCGACGGAACTGAAATAGCCGATGATCACGATGTCGCCCTTACGCGGCCCCGGTTGACCCGAGGCCTGCACGGCTCGCAGACCCATTGCGTTGATCTTCGCAACCAGCTCCTCAGCAACCTGATCGCCCAGCTGCCGGCCCGTGTTGATTTCCTCTGTCGTTTGCGACGTGCTCGATCCAGCGTACCGGTCCGCCGCATCGGACCAAGACGGGATGTCAGCAGGGGTTGCCGCGAAGTCATGCACGATGATGCGATCCGGCCGAGCAATCTTTCCACCTTGATACTCTTCGCGTGAGGTGACCTTGGTGGACGCGCAGCCGGCAATCAAGACCAGCGCAAATAGACACGTTGCGATACCGCTAAGCGACTTCATGGCAGACCTCCAACGGTAGATGAAAGTGGCGAGTTCGGGTCCGGACGATGAGCAGATGGGACGATGAGCAGATGGGACGATGAGCCGATGCTAGTTGACTCGGATGGATTGATGCCAGCGGCCGACCCGGGTGCGGATGACGCTTGATTGCATTCCGGTCTCACCCGCCCGGCGTGTACCCGATGGAGGGAGTGCAGGCGCGCTGCTGCGTGGTCGTGGGTGATGCACCCCGTCGTCAGCGCACGGCCCGGCCCTCCGATAAGCGCACGGCCCGGCCCTCCGATGAGCGCACGGCGCGACTCTCCGACAAGGATTCGGGTTCGCGACGCGAAGATTGCGTCCGCGAGTCGTGCTAGCATCGGCCGCCCGCGACGCTGTAGCGCTCGCGAAAAGCCTGAAGGAGATCCCGTCATGCGTCGAGTATGCACCCCCGGACTCGCGATCCTCGTCACCCTCGTCACCCTCGTCGGCCTCGCCGCCGCGCTCGCCGCCTGTGGAGAGCGCAAGGAGTCCACGCCGCCGGCGGCGGTAGCGCCCGCGGCCTCGGAGCCGCAGGCCCCGGCTCCCGAGCCGCGCGCAATTTCGAAGCCGCAGATCCCGGCTGCTGAAGCACCCGCACCCGACGCTGCGCCCGCACCCGACGCTGCGCCGGCGCCCGTCGCGCAGGCCGCGAGCATCGAGCTCGAGATCTACAAGGCGGGGTTCATCGTCGGTGTGAGTGGTGGAAAGGGAACGCTTCACTTCGAGGGGCAGAGTCACGCCGTCTCGATCGCCGGCGTGAGTGTTGGTGCCAGCGCGGGAATTTCGAAGGCCGAGCTGGTGGGTGATGTCCAGAATCTTCATCGGCTCGCCGACATCGAGGGGACCTACAGTGCGCCGCAGGCCGGTCTCGCCCTCGGCGGCGGCGAGAAGATCACGCGGCTCGAGAATTCGAAGGGCGTGGTCCTCAACGTGCGCGGCAAGCAGATCGGCATCGAGCTGGCGCTCGACCTGAACGGAATGCAGATCAGCCTCGAGAGATGAGCGGCCCGCGGGAGCACCTGGGACCAAGCGGAAGACGGACCCGGGGGCAGCAGAAGCTACAGCAGGTCATCCCAATTTGTCCTCAAGGCGAAGCGTTTGTTCGCATCTTTGCAAACTCGCGCGTCACGTAGCCTCGGAATGGTTCGTCGAAGGCGATCGCGTATTCGCTCCAGAACAGCGCTACTCCGGGTTTCGTCGCGATCAGATCTTTGAAGTATGCGTCGCTGCCAACCCAAAATTGCTTGGGGATCGAGTTGTCGATGTTCTGGTAGTAACTGTACTCCCACGCGTTGAACTGCATCAACATGTAGTTGCTGCAACGAAGCCAGTCGTCCGCGCTGAGTGCGTCCGGTGTCGAGAAGCATCGGTTCATGAGGTTGGCCAGGCCCTCGTTCTCGACCATCATTTCAATCGGGCGTTGCGCCAGCGACAACGCGTTGTAATGCGCTTGGCTGCGCAGCACCCTGGTGTTGTCGTGGATCTGATTGCCCAGATAGATCACCGAGACGACGACGGCGATCGCACCCGTGATCTCCGCGATGAGCGCCCAGTACTCGAGCGTCGTGCGGTCGAGGCCCATCCGCTGTCTGAAATTCATCCCCGCCATCGGCAATCGTCCTTGCGAACTTAACCCGATAAATGTGACAACGCCGGCCACAACCTGCTGATCTCGCAACGAATTATTCAGCCACCGGACCGTGGGCTTCCCGCGAAATCAGGGCATAGCCCAATTAAGACGGACTAAGAGTGGATCGGGGTATGGCTGGGCCACCTGGTCAGGGGGGCAATACCGCCAGCGAGAAGCCGCCTTGACCGCTGCATCGTCGAAGACACCCGGTGGCTGCGAGCGGAGAACCTCAACTCGCGTGACTTCACCCTCCGCATCGAGTTCCAGTCGTAGCTCGACCCAACCTTCGATGCGAGAGCCCCGCGCAATTCGTGGGTAGCGCGGGTCAACCCGACGGATTGGAGCCTGTATTTCCTGCTCTGACAGTTGGCTGCACAGCTTGAAGCCGAATAGATCGTGTCTCGCGGGCCCGCCGGCACATGCGACAACAAGTCCGATGCAGAGGCAAAGGGTTACCGCAGGAACGATTGTCACCGATGCGCGCGTTCTCAATGTCTCGCTTGATCTTCCTTGGGTTTTGATGACACCCTGAATGGATTGGATCATAACCGATCGTCCGGATGCTAAGGCAGGGCGGGCAGACCACCCTGTCTGACAACGTCGCGTGCGAGAGCCTCGAGGGCCCTTCACGACTTCCGTCATTGGGCCGCCGGGGCTGCTGCCGAGCGGCGCAGCATCCACCCGTACAGCCAGACGATGACGCCCACGAACCCGAGCGCGCCCAGCCACGGCGCGAGTGCAAAGTCTTCGGGGACGAACCCAAGCGGCGCGTCTTTCGAGAAGCCGACGATCAGGCCGGCGTTCATCACGCCCCACAGGCTCTCGCCCACGATCAACCCCGATGCCACGAGCGTTCCCAATCGCTCGGCGCGACCCGGGTTCGCGGCCTTGCGCGCGCGGCCGTCGTACCAATGCGAGATCACTGCACCGACGACCACGGCGAAGGTCGCCGACATCGGGAGATAGATGCCGATGCCCACGGCGAGCGGCGGAATCCGCAGCTTCTTGAGCGTGCCGAGTGTGCTGTCGAGCAGAATCAGGCCGACGCCGACCAGCGCGCCGATGCCGATCATCTTCCACTCCAAGTTTCCGCCGACCACGCCAATGGCCAGCGCGGAGATCAGCGTGGCCTGCGGGGCCGGCAGGGGATTCGGCGCCAGCACGCCGACGTTCGCTGCGCCGGCAAACCCGTAGGCGTTCGCCAGCAGATTGAGCACTGGAGGAATGACTGCGGCGCCTGCGCCCACGCCAACGATGAGCGCGATTTGCTGCCGCATCGGTGAGGCGCCCACCAGCTGGCCGGTCTTCAAGTCCTGCAAGTTGTCGTTCGAAATCGTCGCGCACGCAAAGACAATCGCGGTCACGAACAAGGCAAACGCCACCAACGCCAACCGATTCTCCGGCGTGGGCGCGATGGCGAGCAGCAACACGGACGCGCACAGCACAATGGACAGGATGCCGACACCCGAGATCGGGCTGTTCGACGCGCCAATCAGGCCCGCCATGTAACCGCAGATGCCGGCGATGACGAAGCCGATGATCAGCACGAATGGAACCGCGATCAGCGTCAGCGTGACCGCGTGCGGCGCGAGCACGGTCGACTTCGCGAACGTGTACGCAAGCCCGCCGGCGATCAGGAGACACGCGGCAGTCAATGCGTAGATCCACTGAGGCGACAGGTCGCGATCCGTATCGTCGCGCGTGGCGCTGGCCCGCGATGCGGCCAGTGTGCTTACGAGGCCACCCACAACCGGCTTCGCCAGTCGCGCCAAGGTGTAGATTGCGGCGACCGCGATCGCGCCGGCGCCGATGAACCGCACCTGCGTGCGCCAGATATCGATGGTATGCGCCGCGAGTGACACGCCGTCAGCGGCCGGCTGCATCGAGGTCAGAATCGGGACGGCGACGACCCAGGAGGTCAGCAAGCCAACGAGCATGGCCATGCCGACGGACAGTCCCACGAGGTGTCCGGCGCCCAGCAGGGCCAGCGACCACGCGATGCTGTAGCCACTCGACGCCATCACGCCGAGTTTGAAGAAGCCGGAAACTTCAGCCGCGGCGATGCGGGTCGCGGTCAGAATGGCAAGGCCGCCCGATGCCACGGAGCCGAGGAGCACGGCGATGAGCCCTTCGCGTGATTCCCCGGACGCATCCTGCGTCTCGCCGCGTGTGGCTGACCCGACCTTCAGAACTTCAGCGGCCGCGACTCCCTCGGGGTAGGGCAGGTCGGACGTGGTGACCAGCGCCCGCCGCAGAGGGATCGTGAACAGCACGCCCAGGACGCCGCCGCTTACACAAATTAGCGCCGACTGCCAGAAGGGAAACCCGGTCCAGTAGCCGACGATCACGAGGCCCGGCAGGACGAAAATGATCGCCGACAGCGTGCCGGCGGCGGACGCGACCGTCTGCACGATATTGTTCTCGAGGATCGTCGAGTCCTTCACCCCGCTCAGGATTGCCATCGAGATCACCGCGGCGGGGATCGACGAGGCAAAGGTCAGTCCGACCTTCAGGCCGAGGTAGACGTTGGCCGCTGTGAAGACCGTCGTAATGCAGGCGCCGAGGATCAGCCCGCGCAGGGTCAATTCTTTGGGCTTCATGGGCCAATCCTACTGCACCTCGCTGTTTCGCCGCGCATTCCGTCGGATCTCATTGACCAGTTTTTCCTACCAAAATCGAATTCCGAGAATCCCACGAATTGCTTTAACTCGCGGTCTGTTCGCGCATTGTTTGCACATTGGTGAGTTCTTGATCTGGTGATGCAGGTCATGTCCCGAGGAAAAAGCTCCTCTAGAATCCTCGCGGTTTAGTAACGTAACGCCTCCCCATAGGGCGGCACTGCTCTCCTTTGGGGATCGCGCCACCCCATGTTGATCACTGATCGGATTCGTGGATCGGCACTTGCGCGCTGATTCACGAAATACGGATGAAGGCCGCTGTGCACCCCACGACCCACCGCAATTGGACAGTCGAAGTCCATCTCACCCGCGTCTTGTTCGGACTTACTCTGATTGCAGGCGGGTTCCTGTACGCAGAGCTGATCGGAGTCTTCGCTGGATTCGCAGCTGCCGGAGCGTGGTGGGCGGCAGCAGAGCACGCCGTCTTCATGGCTGCGATTGGCTCGTTTCTCTACGGCGGCATCGTTTATCAGATGGCGCGTCTGGGCTTTCTGCGCCGAAGTGCTGCGCATCGTCGTGGGGATGAAGCCGTGCTCGGCGCGATTCGAGCTGCCCATTTCGAGACACCTCCGGTCGCCATCCTCATCCCATCCTACAAAGAAGAGCTTTCGGTGGTGCGCCAGACATTGCTTTCTGCAGCACTCCAGGATTATCCCAACCGGCGGGTGATGCTGCTGATCGACGATCCGCCGCACTCGCGTGACCCTGAATCCCAGCGCGGCCTCCAGCGTATGCGCGATCTGCCACACGCCATCGCCGCAGCACTCGATGAGCCGAACCAAAGATTTTCCAGCGCGCTCGCGGATCATCTGCAGCGCAAGACCGGCAAATTGGATCCATGCAGTGAGACCCTGCTTCTTGCTGCACTTCATGCTGAAGCGGCTCGCTGGTTCGAAGCGCGCGCCGCCGAGGAACCGCAGAACACACATACGGATCGCCTATTTGTACGCCTCGCATTGAGCAGCCCCGCATTTCAGCACCGCAATCGTTCCGATGATCTCGCGCAGCGCGCCGAGGCGGGCGCATTCCTGGAAGAGACCGAGATGCTGGACGATTTTCGCAGTCTGGCGACTCGTTTTTGCGCCGAGATCGGAAGCTTCGAACGCAAGTGTTACGAGAATCTTTCGTGGGAACCGAACAAGGCGATGAATCTGAACGCGTACATCGGCCTGCTCGGTGGGAGCTACCGCGAAGAAGAATCAGGAGATGGACTTCGACTCGAGCCCTTCGACGCGGAGCCCTGCGACCTGTTCGTGCCCGCCGCGGATTATCTCGTGACTCTCGATGCGGATAGCCTTCTCGCCCACGATTACGTGCTCCGGCTCGTCGAAGTAATGGAGCGCCCGGAGAATCAGCGCGTAGCCATCGCACAAACTCCTTATAGCGCGGTGCCCGAGGCGACAGGCGCGGTTGAGCGCATCGCCGGCGCCACCACCGATATTCAGTACATCGTGCACCAGGGATTTACCCAGCACGACGCCACCTACTGGGTGGGCGCGAATGCCTTGATCCGTACGCGCGCCCTGGAGGATATCCGCACCGAACGGAACGAACGTGGATTCCGCGTGCCCCTGTTTATCCAGGATCGAACGGTCATCGAAGACAGCGAATCCACCGTTGATCTCATCGCCTGCGGTTGGGCGTTGCACAACGAGCCCGAACGTCTGGCATTCAGTGCCACGCCGCCGGACTTCGGTGCGCTTACCATCCAGCGTCGGCGCTGGGCCAACGGCGGGCTGATCATTCTGCCTAAATTGTTGCGCCACGCGCTTTCCAGACGCCCCACTCGCAAGGGGCTCGTCGAGTTCTTCATGCGCTTTCACTACCTCACGTCGATCGCGCTGGTGAACAGCAGTCTGGTGCTGCTCCTCGCTGTGCCGTTCGAAGACGCGCTACGTAGTTGGTGGCTGCCCATGGCATCGATTCCGTATTTCGTGCTCTACACCCGGGATTTGTGCCAGGAGGGCTATCGAAAGGGCGACGTCTTGCGCGCCTACGCGCTCAATCTCTTGCTGGTTCCCGTGAACCTTGCCGGGGTAGGGCGCTCGATCGTTCAGTTCATCAGTGGAAGGAAGTCCAGCTTCGGCCGCACGCCCAAGGTGGCCAATCGCATCGGTGTAAGTGCCGGCATCCTGCTCTCGGCGGCCGCCTTGTTTGGAATCTGTACCTGGCGCATCGGCTCTGACTTGCAGCAGGGAATGTGGTTTCACGCCGCGTTCCTTTTGGTGAACGGCAGCCTGCTCGGCTACGGGTTGCTCCGTTTCATTGGCGTACGCGCGTTTATTCAAGATGTTTCAGGCGATCTCGCGGATCGCTGGGACGACTGTGTGCAGATGCTATCGGCTCTTGTGCTGCGCGCCCGAACAGTCGAGGCCTCGATTACGGAACGATGATTCTCACACCTGGGATGCGCTGCAACATCCATGTGATGACGAGGCTGATCCCGAAGACGATCGTCGAGATCAGTGGCACGCCGATCGCCGGGTGCATCGAGAGCGGGTGCAGATCCCTGCCTAGCCATCCCGCCTGAAGTGCTTCGATGACCATAGCGTGCACGAGATAGGCGCCGAGTCCGAGCGTGCTGCAAAGGACGATTGCGCGTCTCAAAGGTGCTGCGTGGGACGCCGAGTCCAACCGGCGGCCGAGTTCTCCCAGCAGAACGAAACCTGCGACGCTCATCAAGATCACGTTGAGCGCCAGATACGAGTAGAAGAATTCATTCAGTGCGCCGTCGCGCTCGGTCAGCACATAAGTTCCGATCACGGCCACGCTCCATCCGATCAAGAACAAGCCCCAGCAGATTGCAGTCCAACGTGTCGTGAGAGGCTTCATGGGTAGCTTGTGAAGTGTGGACCCCAGCACGAAGTAACCCACGAATCCGGTCACCGGTTCGAGGGAGAGTCCGATCACCATCCCAAGTTGCTCCTCCACCAGCGGCCGGATTGCGCTGGCGAACAGCCAGAGCGAGCCGAAGTAGAGCTGGTTCTGGATGCTGGCGTGGGCGACGTAGACGCGCAGGATGGGTGTGATCAAGTAAAGACTTACGATCAGGTACAAGAACCAGAGATGGATCCAGGCGCTCCCCCCCATGCCGCCAAGAAGCTGCCGCGAAAATTCAACCAGGGTGAGGCTCTGGCCATGGAACGTCATGCGCCAGATCGCATAGAGCGCACTCCAGGCTAACAGCGGGATGACGACCTTACCCATGCGCCGCCGGAAAAAGGCCGAGAGCGATTGCGAGCGATCGGGGTTGAGAATTAACGCGCCGCTCACCATGACGAATAGCGGCACGCAGGGCCGAACTGCCGCATCGATGAAATTAGCGAACCACCACCAGTTGAGCGGGATGCGGCCGTAAGCGCTCGCCGGAACTGCGGCGATATGGAGCACGACCACCGAAAACAACGCCACCACGCGGATCAGGTCGATCCAGACTGCGCGCTCGGTGTCGCCGCCCGTTTTCGCTGTGGTGGTGCTCATAGTGATTTCCCCCGAGTTCTGTTGGTACCCTGAAAGGAGTGGATCATAACCACTCGAGAGGAATCAGGGATGAGCGACATGCGCCACCAGTTTAGTCGCGATTTCAAGCTGGAAGCGGTTCGGATGGTCACCGAGGGCGGGCAGACCATCGCTGAGGCGGCCGGATCGAACAATCTGCGGCGATGGGGAAAATACGTCTTGCGCTCCGACCCTATGGAAGGAAAAACAAGCTGCGTTTTCGGCAATGACCGATAGGACGCATTCGGTTACGTAGAGCGGACGAGTGGGGAAAGACTTCCCGCATTGAGGTTCTTCCTCCAAAACCAAATGCCTGTGCCCGGGAATCATTCGGATGGCCTCGACGGGCGCCTAGCCGTTGGTCTCGACCGGAAAATCCGGAAGCTTCCGGCCTTTCTCGGAAATCACCGCCAGCGTGCAGCTCGCAGCGTGTACGTCCATCCCGATGTACCGTTCCATCGGTGCCTCCTCTCGTTGGGTGTTATTCTTCCTATCAACCGAGCGCCTCGCCGGCGCGGTGGCCCAACCAATAGGCGCGGTGGCCCAACCAATAGGCGCGGTGGCCCAACCAATAGGAAAGGACGGCGGCGTGCGCACTCAACAAAACCTCGCGCGCCGACTCGAGTTGAAGATCGCGCGATGCGATCGCTTCACAGTGCGACCCTACCGCGAGCACGGCTATTCTGCGCCCGCTTGAACCAGGAGACCCAATGACTACACTTCGCACCCTATCGCTAGTCCTCGCCGTCGCGGTCGTCGCGAGCACCGCGCGCGCACAAACGCTCCCGCAGCCGCGCAACCAGGTGAGTTTCAGCGTTGCCGCCGAGCGCGAGGTCGCGAACGACTGGACGACCGGCCTGATCGGCACGACCGCCTCGGGCTCCGACCCGGCGGAACTCGCCTCGCGCATCAACAAGCAGATGACTGCCGCGCTCGCGCTCGCGAAACAGGCGAAGGGCGTGAAAGTCACGAGCGGCTCCTATAACACCTACCCCGAGTACGGGGACGGCAACCGCATCATCCGCTGGCAGGCGAGCCAGGATCTGATTCTCGAGAGCAAGGACGTCGACGCGGTGGCGGAGCTGCTCGGCGAGCTGCAAGGGCAGGGACTCTTGCTGCGCAGCATTTCGTTCTCGCTGGCGCGCGAGACCCAGCGCAAACTCGAAGACGAGCTGATCGCCGAGGCGATCGGGGCGTTCCGCGCGCGCGCGTCGCTCGTCGCCAAGGGCTTTGGCAAGGCGAGCTTCGGCCTCATCGCCGTCAACGTCGGGGGCGGCGGATATCAGCCCCCGATGCCGATGATGCGTGGAAAGATGGAGATGATGTCCGCGGACGCGAGCGTCGCGCCGAGCTTCGAGGGCGGCACCAGCCACGTGCGCATGGACGTGAACGGCACAATCGAGCTCGAGTAGCGCGCACGCTGGCTCGCCGGTCACATACCCATGGACCTGCGTGGCACGTTTGCCTCGGGGCTCGTGAGCGTCGGAGCGCCTGTGGCGTCGGTGACCGAGTCGCGACGAGGCGGATAACCACCTACTAACCCCCCGCCACCGCTTCGCTATGGTTCCGCCGCAGGGCCGTTAGCTCAGTTGGTAGAGCACCGGGCTTTTAACCCGAGGGTCCAGGGTTCGAGTCCCTGGCGGCCCACCATAC
>CAZBSV010000083.1:0-12361 GCA_964494795.1 uncultured Spirochaetales bacterium
ACGACGATGCGACCCGCCGCGCTCCGGCCGGGCTCGAGCGCGAGTCCGAGCTTTGGCCAACCGAGCGTGAGCGTCAGGTCTGCCTCGACGCAGACACCGAGCCTCGCGCCGGTGTCCGCGCAGAGCCCGGACGGCAAATCAACCGAAACCACGCGCACGTCTCCGCCCGCATTCGCCCGACACGCGTTGATGCGTCGGATCCACTCCTCCTCGACGCCTTCCACGTCTCGCGACAATCCCGTGCCGAAGATCGCGTCGACCACGACTCCGCGCGACGGCGCTCGCCATTCGGCGTCGGCGAACCGCACGCCGACCCGACGCGCTCGCTCGAAATTGGCCGCCGCGGCCGCGCTCGAAGTAGTTGCCGTGGCCCCGCTCGAACTGGCCGCCGCGGCCGCGCTCGACGTAGTTGCCGCGGCCGCGCTCGAAGTTGTTGCCGTGGCCCCGCTCGAACTGGCCGCCGCGGCCGCGCTCGAAGTACCTGCCGTGGCCCCGCTCGCAGTAGTTGCGGTGGCCCCGCTCGAAGTTGTCGCCCCAGCGAGCCGGATCGCACGCACGTCGACACCGAGTTGATGCAGGTGTCGGGCTGCCACCCAACCGTCGCCGCCGTTGTTGCCACGCCCGCAGACGACCGCAACCTCGGCGCCGGTCGGAAGCTCGCGAAGCAGCGCCTCGGCGACCGCGCGGCCGGCGTTTTCCATCAGCGTCTCCGCGGGAATCCCGAGGCTCTCGATCGCATCCCGATCGAGCTCGCGCATTTCGCGCGCCGTCAGGAGCGGCCAGCACGGCGGCCGCGCGCCTGCGGCGCATCGCCGATCCGAATCCGAGTCCGAGTCCGAGTCCGAGTCCGAGTCCGAGTCCGAGTCGCGAGCGTCACCGGGGATCATCGCGCGGACTCCAAGATGACCTGCCCGATACACCAGGTCGAGTCATGCGTCATCGTCAGGTCGAGCTTCGAAACGCCGATTCTGGCTGCGGCGCGCTCCGCGTCACCCGTGAGGCGAAGCGACGGCGGGCCGTGCGACTCGCGGACCACCTCGATCTCGCGCCAACTCAGCGCGCCGGCGCCGAGCGCGCGCCGCGTCGCGAGTTTTGCCGCAAATCGAACCGCCAGGCTTTCGCCAGCGCGCGGTCTGCGCGCCGCGTATGCGCGCTCGCCTTCGGTAAAGAGTCGGCTGCTTAATCGATCGCCGTAACGCTCCAGCAGCCGTCCGAAGCGAACCACATCGACGAGTTCGATGCCGACGCCGACGATCACGAAACGGCAGCCCGCAGATCGCGAACCGCCCGATCGAGGCCGACCAGCAGTGCGCGCGAAATAGCAGCTCTGCCGACCGCGACGCACTGTGCGGCGGGCATCGCAGACAGCACTTCGGAAACCGTCGCGTAATCGAGTCCGCCGCCGATCGCGATTCCCATGCGCAATTTCGCGGCCAACCGAACCGCGTCTCCGAGCGACTCGAGTTCGATGCGGCGCTCGGCTTCCGGCAAATCGAGGATTGCAGCCGTGTAGAATTCGACGCCGCTCGCGCCCAGCGCGTGCGCCGCCTTGACGGCGTCGAGTTTCGGCGAAACGCGCAGCGAAACCGCAATTCCCGCCTCCTGAAGTCCGTGCATCACCGGCGTCAGTGGCTGGGCGCCGGCTCGGAAGTTGATCGGCCCCCCCGCCGGTTCAGCATCGCGGGTGCTCGCGGTGAGCAACACCCGATCGGGTCGCGCCTCGAGCGCGATCTTCAACAATCCGGGGCTCGCAGCCATGCGCAGTTCGAAGCGCCGCGCGGCTCTTCGCGCCTCCCGGACGTCGCTCTCCGCCACGGGTTTGAGCTCGGCATCAATCCCGAGGCGCACCGCATCGACGCCCGCGAGTTCCGCCAGTGTCGCGGCCGCGGTCACACCCGCGTCTGCGCTATGAGTCGCTTCGCGAAATGCCAGCAACGAATCCAGCGCTAGAACCAAACGGCGAATCGGATCACCCTCCCAATGCGAGGCGCAGCGCGTCGGCGAGCTCATTCGCGTACTCGCGGATCTGCTTCTCGTCGTCGCCTTCGACCATGATGCGAACCTTTGCCTCGGTTCCGCTGTAGCGAACCAACACGCGACCGCACTTCCCGAGCGCGCTTTCGATCCGACCAACCAGCTGCATGAATTCCGGGAGGCTCTCGATCGGCTTCCGCTCGGAAACCAGCACGTTCACGAGAACCTGCGGGTAGTGGACGAAATCCGTCGTCAACTCGGAGAGCTTGCGCTGCTTGCGACGCATGATCGCGAGCACCTGCAACGCCGTGATCAACCCGTCTCCGCTGGTGTTGTGATCCAGGAAGACGATGTGCCCCGACTGCTCGCCCCCGAGATTGAACCCACCTTCGCGCATGGCAGCCACCACGTAGCGATCGCCCACCTGGGTCCGGAGCAGTCCCACACCGATTTCGTCGAGCGCTCTCTCCAGGCCGAGGTTGCTCATCACGGTCGCGACCACCTGGCGACCGCGCAGCACCCCGCGATCCAGCATGTCGCGGGCGCAAAGTGCGAGCAGTTGATCGCCGTCGAGAATTTCTCCCGTCTCGTCGACCATCACGACGCGGTCGGCGTCTCCATCGAGCGCGATTCCCACATCCGCGCGGACTTCCCTGACCTTCGCAGCCACGTTTTCCGGATGCAGGGAGCCGCAGCCCTCATTGATGTTGCGCCCATTCGGCGAAACCCCCAGCCGGAAGACTTCCGCACCGAGCTCTTCCAGCACGGTCGGGCCGACCACGTACGAGGCGCCATTCGCGCAGTCGAGAACCACGCGCATGTCGTCGAGCGACAGATCGATCGGAAAGGTCTTCTTCAGGAAAACCACGTATCGGCCTGCCACATCCTCGATTCGGTGGGCGCGTCCAATCTCGTCCGGGGGAGCGCGAAGTCCCGCAAGCTCTCCCGAGGCGATCAGCGATTCGATCCGGCGCTCGATCGCGTCCGGCAACTTGTAACCGTCGCTCGAAAAAAACTTGATCCCGTTGTCGTAGTACGGATTGTGACTGGCCGAAATCATCACACCGGCTTGACAGCGCATGTCTGCCGTCAGAAAAGCCATCCCGGGTGTGGGCATCGGGCCCACCTGGATCACATCCACACCCATCGAACAAATTCCCGCCGCGAGCGCATCTTCGAACAAGTACCCCGAAAGACGCGTGTCCTTCCCGATGATGATGCGGGGGCGCTTGCTTCCTGCGGTCCGGAATACCAGCGCGATGGCCTGGCCGAGGGACAGCGCCATTTCAGCGGTCATCGGATGCACGTTCGCCGTTCCTCGCACGCCGTCGGTGCCGAACAGCCGTCGCTCACTCATTCCCGATTTTCTCCCCGACATTTCCGATTCCCGCCCCGACATTTCCGATTCCCGCCCCGGCATTTCCGATTCCCTCCCCGACGGCAGGATTCGGGATCGGATCGACCCGCACACGCAGCTTGAGCGGCTTCTCTGCATCCACCCAGATATGATCAACGCCCAACGAGAGTCGCACATCGCGCTCGAGAAGCCCGCTCAACCCGTTGACATCGATCGTTTCGGTCATGACCTCGGTAAGCCGAAGCACCTTGCTGCGCGCGCCCTCGAGCCAGACGCGCGGGGGTTCGATCGCGACCTCGGTGATTGCGAAGCCCGGCGCGGGGGTACCGTCCAGATCCGCCGTGATGCGGACGGATTTTCGGCCTTTCCGCTCGAATTCGAGTTCGACCGTCGCCGGAGACCGACTCACGATCCGCGCGCCCTGAGGCATTAGGAGCGTCGTCTCGTCCACGAGATAGACGGCCTTGCCGGGCTTCGCGCCATCGAGATTGACCGCGTATTCCATGTTCTTGCTCGAGATCTTCCGAAGCGCCGCGCGCGGACCCAACACGCGAATGTTGATCACCTGGGCGCTCTTCTGGGTGATGACGAGTTCCTCGGGCATCCCGATGAACGCCACGGGAATGTCGAAGCCGCGCTCGATCTTCGACGAGCCATGGGACATTCCCCAGAGACCTGCTGAGATCCCGAGCGCGAGCAGTCCGTAGCGAATTTGATAGCCGCGCATGCTCAACCCGCCGACCGGACCTTGGAGCTCTTGCTGGCGGCCTTGTTGGAGCCCTTGCTGGAGCGCGGGGCCGGCGCGGATTCGCGATCCAACGCGACGGGTGACGCGCTCGCACGACCCGAGCCGCCGCTGCCGGGCTCAGACTCGAGTGCAGCCGAAGCAGCGTCCTCGGCTGGCTGAACTTCTCGCGCTCCGCTCATCGCATCGCGCAGCACTACACGCAGACGCGCGGCGTCCAGGCCGCGCACCATTTCGCCGGCCATCACGACGGAGATCGACGCCGTCTCCTCCGAGACCACGATCACGACAGCGTCCGTCTCCTCCGTGATTCCGACCGCCGCGCGGTGCCGCGTGCCGACGCCCTCGGGAAGATCATCGCGCAGCGTGAGCGGAAGGATGCACCCCGCGTGTGCGATGCGGCTGCGTTGAATCACGACAGCACCGTCATGCAAAGGCGAATAGGGCACGAAGAGCGAAATCAAGAGTTCTTTGGAGACGCTCGAATCGAGCGCGACTCCCGCTTCGATCTGATCATCGAGCCCCGTCTCGCGCTCCAACACGATCAATGCCCCGACGCGCCGTTGCGCGAGTCCCTGCGCGGCGCGGACTACCTCTTCGAGCATCTGGGTTTCCTGCTGCGCGGAAACCGACCGGAAGAAACCCCGACCCACCCGCGCAAGCGCGCGCCGGATATCGTGCTGGAAGAGAATCACGATGATGATCACCGCGGGTTCGGTGAGCTTTTCGAGGATCAGGCGCATCGTGAGCAGGTTGAAGAGGTCCGCGGCCACGTTCGCGACCACCAGTACGATGAGTCCGATCAGGATCTGGACCGCGCGGGTGCCGCGCATCAGCAGCATCAGCCAGTAGATCCCAAGCGCGACGAACACGATGTCGAGCGTGTCGCGGAAGGGGTCGAAATTGGCGGACAGGTACTGCCAGAATTCGCGCCAGAGCTGCCAGAGGTATTCGATCACGCGATCGCCTCCCGTCGCGCGTCGCGCAGCGCGCGCGCGACGGCCGCGGCCCGCACGGCGCCCGCCACGTCATGCACGCGTACAGCGTCCGCTCCCGCGAAGATCGCCACCGCGCAAGCCGCGGCGCTGGCCACGTCGCGACACTCTACTGGATCGCCCGTCAATGCGCCGAGGAAGGCCTTGCGCGAGGGACCGACCAAGACGGGCAGACCGAGCCTCGCGCGGAGGGTTCCCGCATGCGCGAGCAGGACGAGGTTGTCTTCAAGTCTTTTGCCGAAGCCAATGCCCGGGTCGATCGCCAATCGCGCGTCCGGGATTCCCGCAGCGCGCGCACGCGCCAGAGACACACTAATTTCTGTCACTACTTCTGCGAGAACATCGTCGAAATACGGCGCGCGCTGCATGTTCTCGGGTGTTCCTCGCAGATGGCCGACGATCAAGGACGCGCCCGCGGCGGCCGCGACGCCGGCGAGCGATTCATCGAAGCGCAGGCCCGACACGTCGTTTACGACCCGCGCGCCGGCGCCGAGTGCGGCCTCGGCAACCGCTGCCTTGCGGGTGTCGATCGAAATATCGACCGCAAAGCGCTTGGCGAGCGCCTCGACGACCGGCGCCGTGCGATCAATCTCGATCGCGATCGGCGTCTCGATCGCGCCGGGTCGCGTCGATTCGCCGCCGACGTCGACCATGTGCGCACCCGCTTCGATCAATCGCGCAGCGGCATCGACCGCAGCAGCGACATCCACAGCGCCCCCGTCACCAATGAGCCGCCCGCCATCGGAAAACGAATCCGGGGTCACATTCAGCACACCGACGACCGTTACGCGCTCGCGCGGAAAGATCGCCGACGCAGTCAAAGGGGTGCTCCTATCCGGGTACGGGTTCGGGGTCGGGTATCGCGTCGCCCGCAAAGCCGGCGGGCTTCGCAGCTTCTTCAGAAGCGAGAGCGGGTCTTCCGCCAACCACGAGCGGCATCGCCGGCAGCGCCTTGCCTTGCTTCAGCAATTCGAGCTCGGCGGTATCGAGAGTCTCGCGTTCGAGCAGCGCTTCGACGATCCGATCGAGCGTCGCGCGATTGTCGCTGAGCAGCCGATAGGCCTCGTCGTAGAGGCTCGCGAGCATCGCCGTCACCTCCTCGTCGATCAGGCGGGCGGTATATTCGCTGTAGTTGTGGCGCTGCATGAAATCGCGACCGAGGAAAACATCCTGATCGCCGTCGCCGAACGATACCGGGCCAATTCGATCGTTCATCCCGTAGAGGCACACCATGTTCCGGGCCATTGCGGTGGCTTGCTTGAGGTCATTCGACGCACCCGTCGAGAAGTAGTCGAGAACCAACTTCTCTGCGGCTCGCCCGCCCATGGCATGCTTGATCTGCGCGACCATTTGATCCTTGGTGAGGTTGAAGCGGTCTTCTGCGGGCAGCGTCATCGTAACGCCGAGCGCCATGCCTCGCGGGATGATCGTCACCTTGTGCACGGGGTCCGCTTCGGGCGTCAGCATCGCGACCAGAGCGTGGCCCGCCTCGTGATACGCGGTCGCCCGCTTGTCCTCATCGGTCATGATCAGGCTCTTGCGCTCACTGCCCATCAGGACCTTGTCCTTGGCATCCTCGAAATCGCGACTCTCGACCGATTGCGCATCCCGTCGCGCAGCCAGCAGCGCGGCCTCGTTGACCAGATTCTGCAGGTCCGCGCCGACGAATCCCGGCGTTCCGCGCGCGATCAAATGCAGATCGCAGGAAGCCTCCAATGGAACCCGCCGCGTGTGGATCTTCAGGATTGCCAAGCGCCCCCGGAGGTCGGGGCGCGGAACCACGACGCGGCGGTCGAAACGCCCCGGGCGCAGCAGCGCGGGATCGAGCACGTCCGGGCGGTTCGTGGCCGCGATCATGATCACGCCCTCGTTGCTCTCGAAACCGTCCATCTCAACGAGCAGCTGATTGAGCGTTTGTTCGCGCTCGTCGTGGCCGCCGCCGAGGCCCGCTCCGCGGTGTCGACCCACGGCGTCGATCTCGTCGATGAAGATGATGCACGGCGCATTCTTCTTGCCCTGCGCGAAGAGATCCCGAACCCGTGAAGCTCCGACACCGACGAACATCTCGACGAAGTCCGAACCGGAGATCGAATAGAACGGCACAGCCGCCTCGCCCGCGACCGCACGTGCGAGCAGCGTCTTGCCGGTGCCCGGCGTCCCTACGAGCAGGACGCCCTTCGGGATCCGACCTCCAAGCCGGGTGAACTTCTTTGGCTCCTTGAGGAAGTCGATGATCTCCTCGAGTTCGGCCTTGGATTCCTCGATTCCGGCGACATCCTGAAAGGTCACGCGGTTCTGATTCTCGGTGAGCAGGCGCGCCTTCGATTTGCCGAAACTCATCGCCTTGCCGCCGCCGGCCTGCATCTGGCGGATGAAGAACAGCCACAACCCGATGAAGAGCACCAGCGGGAACCACATGATCAGGATCTGGCGCCAGAAACTGCCCTCTTCCTTGGGCCGCGCCTCGATCTTGATGTTCTGGGCATACAGACTGCTGACGAGCTCCTCGGTGACCACCGGCGCGAACGTCGTGAAGCTGCCGCCGTTGCTGAGCTGGCCTTTGATGTTCCCCCCCTCTTCGATCTCGACCGATTCGATCTCGCTCGTCTCGATCTTGGCGAGAAACTCGCTGTACGGAAGCGGCGGGCTCTCCTCCTGGGTGATGTTCAACATCTTGATGAACATCACGATCATCAAGCCGATGACGACCCAGACGGCCACGTTCCGATAGATCTGTTGATTCACCAACGCCCCCAAGCGCCCCAAGCGAAATCAGAGCCGAATGCGAACGCGCGGCCCCGAGCGCCGGCATCCTGAGAGGTCGCGCTGGCGCTCTGCGCGAGATCGCAACCGCGCGTGGCTAGAAGACTAGCACGCGCTATCGGCAGCCACCGCGCCCGCTCGATTCGAGCGGGCCGAGGCGAAATCCGCGTCGGTCGCGCTCGATGCGCGCACCTCCGGGCAGTTCCAGCGTCGACCCCGAACGCGCGCTGCGCAGAAAGCGCAGCATCCGCTCGAGGTGTACACGCGTCGCGTCCCGATCCCCGCCGCATTGTCTTAGACCCCAACGAGCGATCCGGCGTGCCAGCGCTTCGGGCAATTCGTCCCAGCCGTCCGCACGCGCCCTCAACCAGCCGCTCTCCGGCGCAAATCGCGCTGTGGCCTCCCGTTCGACCAGCGCGCTGATCCACTCCGAGTCTCGCCTGTGTGCTTCGGCCAGATTGCCGACTGCCATGAGCAACTGATCGTTGAAGTCTTCGGTGAGTCCGGGCAACCAGCGCAGCCGCAGCCGGTTGCGCGCGTACGCGAGGCTGCTGTTGGATCGATCCTCCCGCCAGCTGAATCCGCGCGCGGCCGCGTAGGCTTCGATCTGCTGCCGGCTCACGCGCAGCAGCGGGCGCACCACCACTCCGTCGGGCGAGCGCTCGGGGATGCCGCCCAGAGCGTCGGGCCCGCAGCCGCGAAACACGCGCAGCAGCACCGTCTCGGCCTGATCGTTCGCGTTGTGGGCGGTCGCGAGGTGTTGACAACCGGCTTCGGCGGTCATCTCGCGCAGCGCCTGATAGCGCAGCGTCCGCGCCGCCTCCTGGAGGGTGGGTCGCTCGCGGCTCGAGCGGCCTTCGCGCAGCCGCTTGGGCGCGACGCGGCGCTCGAAAGCGGGAACCCGCAGGCGCTCCGCGAGTTGTCGAACCGATTCCTGATCGGCTTCGGAATCCTCCGCCCGAAGTCCGTGATTCACGTGCCCGATCGCTAGTTTGAGGCACTTCTCTCCAGCGATTTCGACAAGCGCGTAGGCGAGCGCGGTCGAATCGAGCCCCCCGGACACGGCCAGCAGGACGCTCCTCCCCGACAGGCCGAGCCCATCAGCGGCTCGCTTCGCTTCGTCGATCAGCATCAGACGATTCTAGTACGCCGAAAGGCGGATCGGGGGCGCCGACACCCGAACCGCACAGCCAAAAGCGCGATCCGCGGCACTCGGCGCGCAGATTACAGCATCCGCAGTATCCCGCCGCCTTGCCGCTACCATTCGCCGCATGGCGCATCGACGTATCCATACGGAAGCAGCACCCAAGGCAATCGGGAGCTATTCCCAGGCAATCCGGACCGGCGAGACCGTCTATCTCTCCGGCCAGATCCCGCTCGATCCCGCCAGCATGAAGCTGGTGGATGGGCCGATCGAGCGCCAGATCGAACAGGTTTTCGAAAACCTCAAGGCCGTAGCGGAGGCGGCTGGAGGATCCCTCGCGGACATCGCGAAGCTCAGCGTCTATCTGACCGATCTCGGCAATTTCCCGCACGTCAACGAAGTCATGCGGCGATTTTTCAACGAGCCGTTTCCCGCGCGCGCCGCAATCGGTGTCGCCGCGCTCCCACTCGGTGCGCCGGTGGAAATCGACGCCGTTCTCGTATTGGATTCCGCAGGGGAAGATTCCTTCTAGTTCGTTCTACTCGTATCGGATTCCGCGCAGGAAGATTCCTTCTAGTTCGCCGTTCTCGAATCCCTCCTGGGCGATGCGAGCTGCAGCAAGATCCGGGTGGCGGAGGCCTGCCGCATGCCTAGACTCGGCTGCATGAACGCACGCGACTACCGACGCATCGAAGCCGGCATCCGCTTCCTCGACGCGCATCCTCGAGAAGAGACGCAGCTTCGAGAGCTCGCCCAGATGGCCAATCTGAGCCCCTTCCACTACGAGCGGCTCTTCAAGCGCTGGGCGGGTACGACACCGAAGCGCTTCGCGCAGTGCCTGCGGGTCGAGCACGCCAAGGCGCTGCTCGAACGATCCCGCAGCCTGCTCGAAGCCGCCTGGGAGAGCGGGCTCTCGAGCCCCTCGCGTCTGCACGATCTGTTCTGCAGCATCGAGGCGGTCACGCCCGGCGAATACAAGAGCGGCGGAGACGGACTTGCGATCTGCTACGCCTTTCACCCGACGCCGTTTGGAGACTGCCTGATCGCGACGACCGAGCGTGGCATCTGCCGGCTCGCGTTTTGCGACTCTGCGGGTGCAGGCGGCAGCAGCGAGCGCAAGCCGAACAGCGCAGCTCGCGCGAGTGAACTCCAAGCGCTCAAAGCGGACTGGCCGAGCGCCAAATTCGAATCCGATGCTCGGGCGTCCAAAGCGATCGTCGAGCGGATCTTCGACCCTGCGGCCATCACCCGCGACGAGCCGTTTCACCTGCTCGTGAAGGGCACGAACTTCCAACTCCAGGTCTGGCGCGCGCTGATCTCGATACCACCGGGATGTGCGGCCTCGTACAACGACGTCGCAAAGCGCGTCGGCAGAAGCGACGCGGTTCGCGCCGTCGCGGGGGCGATCGCCTCGAATTCGATCGCCTACCTGATTCCGTGTCACCGCGTCTTGCGCGCGACCGGCGCGCTCTCGGGGTATCGCTGGGGGCGCGAGCGCAAACGCGCACTGCTCGCCTGGGAATCGGCGTCAGGCCACGACGACGCGGCGAGCACGAGCTCTTTCTCGCCCGCTACCGATTCCGCGTTCGGATCACCGCCTCCGCAAGCGATATAGACCCGCGAGCATCGCGAACCCCGCAGCCAGCATCGCGACTGCCGCGGGCTCCGGGAGAAAGCGGAAGTCGATCTTGCGCATTCGTGCCAAGGACCTCGACACTTCGGACACTTGTGAGCCGCCAGCCAACCGCGCCTGCCGCTGAGCGTAGGTGCCGCGTTACTGCGCGAAGGTGGGTGTCGCTTGACACACCGTCGAATCGAAGATCGGTTCGCTGTCCACGCAGGTATTGCCCTGGCCCTCGTCGTGCGGCGCGCACATACTGACCGTTCCGCGGCATTCGCCACCTCGACGATCATCGGCCGTGAAGTCGATGTGATACACGCGCCCATCATCCTGCTCACTGCGCTCCGCGCGCACGCTGGCGAGCCCCGATCGCGTATCTATCAACGCGTCCGGGCAGGTGGCCGCGTCGCCGGGCCCCTGTGTCGGTTCGCTTTGAAAGATCGACGTAATGCGAACGTTGATTGCGTCTCTGTTGGGATCGGTTACGCCCATCACAGATACAGCGTGAAGCTTGCGGTTTGGTGGCCAGAGTATCGACGGGTCCGCATAGGCACCGGTGCAATCGGGGGCCACATTGCAGGATCCAACGTAGTCGACGGAGACAGCCAGCGCGGCTGCGAGACACTCATTCTGATACGTGTTCCCATCACACCCGCAAACTGTCCTGTAGCTGGGCGAACAAGCGGATGGCAGTGCGTCACAAAATCCCCGCTGACCGCAACTCCCTCTTGGTTGCTTGCAATATTCAAGCCACGAGCACTCCCCGTCACCGGTACAGAGATTCACCGATCCTGGAAGGATTGCAGTTTCGAGTTCGAGATTCTTCAGCGACCCCCCGGTACAACCGGTGGAGAAAACTACCGTTACGCGCCCCGCCGTTGAAGGATCCAGAAGCGAGCCCGCGACACCAATGGCTATCTGTTCTCCTGCTTCAAGAATGTATCGGCAGAAACCGTCTGCGATCCATTGGCCGACATCCGTACCCTCGCGCCCGTCAACCCCGTAAGAGGCGAGAATGTCGCCTCCAGGCCCGGTCGTAAAGATTGCCTGATATTCGAAGAAGCCGCTCGATGTTGCCTGCACACTCGTGGGCCCTTCGAGTCTTTGAGCGCGGGCGGACGTTGCGGTCAGGACATTTGCGATCCCGATGAGGGCGAAAGTCGCGGCGAATTGTAGGGAACGCGGCCGAGTCAGCGGCGTCTGCCTCCTGAGATGCACTGTGTCAATTCACCTCCGGTTTTTGGATCGTTGTCATATCATAAAGAGGGTTCTCTCTCCCATTTGCGGCTAACCCGCGTTGTGTAGATTCTCTTCCTTCCTTCGTTTCAATGTCAAGCGTTTGTTTTGCTCCCTAGAGGACTTTCCCAAACCAGTGTCCTGTCCGCCCAAAGTGCCCACCCTCCGTGGCCAGCGAACGGCTCGGGCACGCGACGGTTGCCTTTACGCTCGACCGATACGCGCACGTGATGCCGGGCATGCAAGAATCGGCATCCGGACACCTGGAGCGAATTCTTTACAGCGACCGCGCCTAGTTAGGCGATCGGGTCCCTCGCTCCCATCGGCGACCCGATCTGCGGTGATCAAGCTGTCGATCTAGTGGGCCCCGAACTTGTGCATAGGTGCATTCGCCTGAGTCCGCACACTATCCGCACACAATCGCACCTGCCGCTGGCGCGCTCCTGGATGGAATCCAGGAAATTCCTTTTGAATTCGGAAGGATGATTGGTAGCGGTGGCTGGACTTGAACCAGCGACCTACGGCT
>CAZBSV010000084.1:0-2068 GCA_964494795.1 uncultured Spirochaetales bacterium
CCCATGGCGAGGTGCCCTCGCCAAAAACGAGGCTGGACGTCGATCGCAAGCCGATAGGCCGCTTCCGCTTCACCGAGACGGCTCTGCTGCTGATAGGTCTGGGCGAGCCCATTGTAGGCGTCTACCGCGCTGGCGTTCAAAGCGATGGCGCGTTCGAAGTTCTGCTCCGCTTTGAGATATTGACCAGAATTCCGATACAGATTCCCCAATGCAATGTATACATCGCCGGCAGAGCTATCGAGCGTCAACGCTCGATGGCAGGCGCGCTCTGCCTTCTCGAATAGTTTGGTCGAACGGCTCGACTCGTAACGGAGCAGGTAGGTGTCGCACAAACCCGCGTAAGCCTCGGCGTAGTCGACATCGAGCGCGAGCGCTTTTTCGAACAGCGACTCCGCACTCGTCAGCGTGGGTTCACTTTCGGGCGTGCGCAGATAGCTCCGAGCCTGCAGGTAATATTCGTAGGCGTCGAGGCTCTCCGTCGATTTGCGGTCGAGTTGGATCCCCGATTCCCTCGAAAGCACCAGTTCCAGGGCACGCACCACATTGCGCGCGATATCGCTTTGGATGCCAAAGATGTCCCTGAGTTCGCGATCATAGCTTTCGGACCACACATGAAAACCGGTATCTGCCTGGATGAGCTGGGCCGTCACCCGAATCTGTTGCCCTTGCCGGCGAACACTTCCTTCCAGCACATGCCGAACACCCAGGTGTAGAGCGACCGTCGGAATATCGACATCTTTGTTCTTGAAATAGAATGATGAAGTCCGCGCAGCGACCTTGAGTTCTTTCAACTTGGTCAGCGAATTGAGGATTTCCTCCGATAAGCCATCGCTGAAGTACTCGTTGCCGGAATCGTCGCTCATGTTCACAAAAGGCAAAACGGCGATCGATGCTATCTGCTCAACGGGCGATTGCGCGGCGCCGCGATTGTCCGCCGCGAGGTCCTCGGTCGAAGACGTCACATCGACGGCGTCAATCGAAGATTTCCGGAAGGCAAGGAATGCGATGATCGCAACCAACGCCGCGATCACGATATAATCGATCTTCCGCGCGCCACGAGAGACTCCGGGGAATGACGATTGATCCAGCATCACACCGTTGGGTGTGACCTGAAACGCCCACGCCAATATCACTGCAATTGGAAATCCGAAGATCGTCAGGACCACGACCAGGGTCTGGCCCCAGGTCGGAATGAGCAGTGCTGGAAATGTGGCTTCCGCCACCTGGACGATCAGCCAGGCACAGACCAGGTATACGAGCGCAACGCGAAATACCCGGCGCCGTTGCAGGTCATCGATCAATCCCTTGAGACCCCCCGGCGCGGCGATGCTCGAATGCGAGTTGGGCGGGGACGCTGGAGCGTCCCCGACAGCGGGCGCGGCGAGAGTGCGGTCGTTCGCCTCCAGATCGGAGATGGGCGCAATGAGCCGATAACCTCGCTTGGGTACGGTCTGGATGTAGGCCGGAGGTTCCCGATGATCACCGAGTTGGTGGCGCAACTCACTGACACAACGGGTCAGGGACTCGTCCGATCCGTTCGGGTCGCCCCAGACGTCAGACAGCAGCGCCTGTCTCGTCACGAGAGTCCCCGGCACCTTCGCCAGGCACAGCAGAACCCCCATGGCCATCGGCGGAACATGATGCACGCCGTCGGGGCCGCTCGCCGTTCCGAGCAGCGGATGAATTGCAAATTCACCCAATCGAAAGCCGTTGTCGAGGCTCTCCGTCATCGCTGTACTTTATTTCGCGTACCCACGGCGTCGACCATTTTACTACACAGGATCGGGTCTTGATCCGTGATATTTCAAGAATCTCGGGCTCGCGTAAGGTTTCTGCAACTGATGGATTTGATTGGAGATTTTGAAAATTGTCGAGATTTTGCGCGTTGGCCGGTCGCGCCTGGCACCGATCACTCGCGCGCAGGAAATTCACTCCCAGCGCAGTCGCGATTCCCCGCGCAGCTGGCAGTTACAAGACGCGGGCGTTCGATGACGGGAGCGCGATGCATGACCGGTCTCTGGCCCAGGGTTTGGTCGAGCACCCGACTGGAGTCGAGTCCTGCGAATCT
>CAZBSV010000085.1:0-5397 GCA_964494795.1 uncultured Spirochaetales bacterium
GTCCCAATCTCATGAAGATTGCGCCTCTGATGAGCGCGTATGCCAAATGCGACGCGATCGAGCCGCTGTTGGTCCACACCGGACAGCATTACGACGAAAACATGAGCGATCTGTTCTTTCGCCAGCTCGGGATTCCGGAGCCGGACCTCAATCTCGAGGTCGGTAGCGCGTCGCACGCGGTCCAAACAGCCGATATCATGAAGGCTTTCGAACCCGTGGTACTCGAGCATGAACCCGATGCGGTTCTCGTCGTGGGAGACGTCAACAGCACGATTGCGTGCGGCATGGTGGCGGTCAAGCTGGGCGTCAAGCTCATCCACGTCGAAGCCGGACTGCGTAGTTTCGATCGTACGATGCCTGAAGAGATCAACCGGTTGCTCACGGATGCAATCAGCGATCTGCTCTTCTGCACGGAGCAGAGTGGAGTCGACAATCTACGGCGGGAAGGGGTGCCCGACGAGAAGATTCACTTCGTCGGCAACGTAATGATTGATACGTTGCTCCAGCATCGCGCGAAAGCCGATCAATCGCCGATCCTCGATACTCTTGCGCTCAGCGACGGGGGCTACGCGGTCGTCACCCTACACCGGCCAGCCAACGTCGATAACCAGCAAAATCTCGAAGGGCTGATCGAGGCGCTGGAGTGCATCCAGAAGGATCTTACGGTCGTGTTCCCCGCGCATCCTCGAACCCGAGCCAAATTCGAGGAATTCGGGGTGGTCTCGCGCTTGGCTGCGATGCCCAACCTGCGCGTGCTCGATCCGATCGGATATCTCGACTTTCTCAAATTGATCGCTTCCGCGCGGCTCGTCTTGACGGATTCCGGCGGAATCCAGGAAGAAACCACGATCTTGAAAGTACCTTGCCTCACACTTCGAGAAAACACGGAGCGCCCGATCACCCTGGAGCTGGGCAGCAACCGGCTGGTAGGTAGCGATCCGTCGAGAATCGTCGCTGCTTATCGCGAAATAGCTGCGGGAAACGTTGCCAACTCGGAAACCCCACCGCTCTGGGATGGTCACGCCGCTGAGCGGATCGTCGACATCATGCAGCGAGAACTCAGCCGAGCGTGATTTCGCCGCGCGCTACGATCCCCGCCGAGCCTTCGAAAATGCGCAATGCGGCCCCCCCGAGCCGTCGAGGAACCCGCCGACGTGCATGCGTGCTCGGTATTCGGGCTGCTGGGCTCCCTGATGACAGGCCACCGAGGCAATATTCGGCGTAGTGACCGGAATGGGCCTTCCGAGGCCTGGATCAGCCGGGTGCTGGCTTGGCCCATCCCCCTGGGCAGCTCATGATTGGCGCGAACCTATGCCATCGGCCATTGCCAAAACGCCGTCTTTTTTTCTACCCTTTTGCTCCCAATTTGGGAGACAATCTCGGACTATTGCGGGTACCGCTCGAGGATCTTTCTGGCATGGAAAAGCAGATGAACATCGGTTCAGCGCACGTATCCGCGGCGATCCCGCAGGTGCGCGGCGAGCGTGCCGACTCCGGTCATCCCCGCTCAGGCTGGAGCCGGGAAGAACTGCGGGTCGAGATCAAGCGGGTGCGACAGCAGCGTCGCACCCTCGCGATCTCGACAGTGATTCTTCTCCTCGCGTGCAGCGGCTTGGCGCTCTGGGAGTTGGGCCAGCAGTCCACCCGCCACGTTGCCATGACGCGCCAGCTGGACCAGATCGATAGCCTCAGCGACCAGCTAGCCGCGGCGACGACCGAGCTCGAAGCATCCCGTCGCGCCGTCGATGACCTGGTCGCCGATCGGATTCCCGGCTTGTTGCCATTCCAAGTCGGCGAGCCCCTCTCCGTCGACATCCCTTTCGTCCGCGAGTTCAGCTTCAAGCCGGCCGCGCCCCCCATTTCCGGTCACGAGTGCAAGCTCGTGATCGAGAACCAGTCGAACGCGGTCATCCGACCGACGTTGAGCGTCGTACTCTTCGACGGCGTGGGCGTCCAGTTGGCGCGAGCGCAGCTCGTCGATGGCGCTCACGACGAAATGCGAGCCGACGAGATCCGAAGCTTCTTCGCCAACCTGGAGATCGCGGACGGCGAAATCCCCCGCTATTTCCGCCTCACTTCGGACTGACTGGCAACCTCAAGCCCCAGATCGGAATCCACCTCGCAATTTCGGAGTGCACGTCCCATCTGGGGTACGAATCCACTTCCCATCCAGCTCGGAGTTCACGTCCCATCTAGGGTAGGAAGAGCAGCGGATCCATTGGCTTGCGGTCGCGGCGCACCTCGAAGTGTACGTGCGGCCCGCTCGCGTTTCCGCTCGAACCCACCTCGCCGATCACTTGGCCTTTCTCGACGAAGTCGCCCTTGTCGACGCGATTGCGTCGATTGTGGGCGTAGACGGTCGAGTAGTGGCCTGCGTGCTTCAAGATCACCACCCGGCCATAGTCGCCGAGATCGCTGCCGCTGTGGATCACGCGACCGGCCGCCGCTGCGACGATCGGGGTGCCTTCCCTGGCCGGAATGTCGAGGCCGTCGTGGCCGCGACCGTTGCGGCCGCCGAAGCGCGAACCCGGCTTTCCGCGCACCGGCCAGATCAAATCTAGATCTCCGGCAAACGGACTGGCCGATCCCGATGCGCCGCTGCCACCCGGACCGGCGGCGCCCCGCTTCGCGCCCGGGATCCAGATGCGCTGTCCAACACTCAACTGGGTCACATCGACGATCTCGTTCGCGCTCACGATGTCGTCGACCGAGACGCCGTAGAAGCGGGAGAGTCGGTAGAGGTTTTCGCCCGGCTGCAGGGTGTGCGTCACGCCCGCGGGCGAATCCGTCGGATCCGGCGTCGACGCGCAGCCGAGGGCGAGCGCAAGCGCCAACCAGAGGGCGAACTGCCCGCAGCGGGCGAACTGCGCGCAGAGGGCGAACTGCACGCCGAGGGCGAACTGCGCGCGCCGGACCCGGGCCGGCCTTAAGCGGCCGCCCATCCGTGTGTACCCAAGAGGTCTACGAAGCGGCATGGGCCGAGTTCCTCGCGGCTGAATCGACCGCGACCGTCGCAGCGAATTCGCACCAGCGTCTGCGCATCGCGTGCACCGAACGGGCCCACCAGCCGCCCGCCCGGCGATAGCTGCGCGAGCAGCGGCTGCGGGACGACGGGGCCGCCAGCGGTGACCACGATCGCGTCGAACGGCGCGTCGGAGGCTCTGCCCGCGGTGCCGTCTCCGAGGTGGATCACGACGTTGGTGACCCGGAGCGCGTCGAGCGCGGTGCGCGCGCGCGCAGCCAGCCGCGGGACGCGCTCGATCGAGACCACCCGCGCGACCAGCCGCGAGAGAATCGCTGCCTGGTAGCCAGAGCCCGTGCCGACCTCCAGCACGCTCTCCGAGCCCGTCAGCTCGAGGGCCTGGGTCATTGCGGCCACCGTGCTGGGTGCCGAAATCGTCTGGCCTTCGCCGATTGGCAGCGCCACGTCCTTGTAGGCCTGCCCGCGCAGCGGTTCGGGGATCAGCAGGTGGCGGGGGACGTTCGCAAAGGCTTCGAGCACCCGTTCGTCTCGAATGCCGAGTTCGCGCAGCCGCGCGGAAAGTCTGTGTCGCGGAAGTACCATCTGCGTCCGCGCCGACGCGCTCGCTCGATTCATGCCCAGCCCCCACAAAGCCCGCAGCTTAGGCTGGAACCCCGCGGAATTGCAACGGTCCAGCCTAAATACCGCGGGCGGACTCCGGCGCGCGGCCGAGGGGGGCGCCTGCGAGGGGTGGCGTCGGCCCACGCCAGTGCGATCCCGGTCCCTGCTGGCGCGGGCCGGGATCGCGCTCAGTGGTGGCCGAGCGGATCCGCGAACGTGTACCGGACGGGTCGCATGATCAGATAATCCATCGAATCGTCCAGATCGGTGGGCCGCGTGATCGCGACGAACGGCGCGACACCGACGGCCCAAAGCGCAGCGCCAAATCCGATCGCAATCAACCCGAGCGGGCGAAGCAGCACGGCGTCGGCGACGAGGTTGGTCTGACCCCGATTCTCGAACTCGTCGCCCATCGCGGCGGCGGCCGGCGAAACCTCGACAACCAGCAGCGCAACGGCGATCAGTGCGGCGGAAAATCTCTGTAGACAGCGACTCATCGGCTATCCCCCTCAATAGGAAACGATCGACCCAAGCTATCGGCCGCCCGCTTCGCCGGGTAAAGCCCTCTGCGCCGCGAAGTCACCGCCGCCGCCCCGGAAATCCATCCCCAGGCGGAATCTCGCAGCGCAAACGGCCCCGACTCCAGCTCTTTTCGGCTCTTCTCGGCTCTTCTCGGCTCTTTTCGGCACTTCTCGAATTGGAAGATTTTGGGGGGGTCGATGGTCGGGCCGGCGAGATTTGAACTCGCGACTTCTTGACCCCCAGTCAAGCGCGCTACCAAGCTGCGCTACGGCCCGACACCCGGGCACGAGTAGCGGGTATGGGGCGCGCTGTCGACGGCGTCGGGCGCGGGCGGGCGGTTCACTCGAAGCTGATGAAGCGCCGCTCGGCGTCGATCTCGATCAGGCGCTCGATCACACGCCCATCCTGCATGCGTGCGCGAAACGAATGCATGCCCGCGAAGAGCGGGATATTCGCGAGCGGCGTCGCGCCGAGGTCGATGCCGTCGATTTCGATGTTCGCCCAGGGTGTCGCGTTGATCTGCACCGAAAACGGCCCGATGGCGGCGGCGTTCGGCGACTCGACGGCGCGCGGCGCGACGTCGGGGTGCGCTTCCTCGCGGCGGATTCGCGGCGCTTCCTGCGACCCTGCGCGCGTCACCCGATCGCGCGTGGCGATCTCTGCCGTCGCCGTCCCGCGATTCGGCTGCGGGCTGACGCGCTCAACCGGATCGACATGCGTGAGAATCGCCTGGATCAGCGGTATCACGACCGCGATCGAAGCCACGAGCAAGAGCGTCTTGATGACGGACCCGCGCGACGGCCGCGGCTCGATCCGCAGCGCCATCGGCGCGATCGGTGACACGGAATCCGGAATCGATTCCGCGTCGATTGCGGGATCGAAAACCGGTCGCGCACCGCTTCTCGATTCGCGAAGCGTTTCGGCTGCGATCGGCGCTTCCAAGGTCGATCCGCTGCTTTCCGGCGGCGGCTCGACGCGATCCTCGTCGCGCCGGCCCTTGCGGCTCAGCGGGCCGCCGAGCCCGACGCGCACGTCCACTCCGACTGGCTCCGCGCGGCGGCTCGCAACGCGACCCTCGTCGCTCGACGCACCCCGCGTGCCGTCTTCCGCACCCGGCGGCGCGCTCGTCTCGACGGGGCGGACCGGCGCGGCGGCAGTCTCCGCCGCTTCTCCGACGGAGTCGAAGGCCGGCGGGCTCGCGCACGGTTCTGCGGAGCAGCACCTGATCCTCGGTCGGACGAAAATCCATGCCGTTCGAAGCGTCAGCGATCTCGCGCGCCGACAGATAGGGC
>CAZBSV010000086.1:0-2485 GCA_964494795.1 uncultured Spirochaetales bacterium
GTCGATAACTTTAATGGCCCGGACGGCGCCGTGGGCGATTGCGCTGGTTGCCTCGCGGAGCTCCCTGATAGCCGTTACGCACTCGTCGGGCGTATTGGAGTCGGCGGCGAACCCTTTGAGATCGGCTCAAGCGACATTCGGACTGTCCTCGAATCGGGCTCGCTTTTCCTGGGCTTCAACGACAGTTTTTCTGGCGACAACGGTGGCGAATTCTCGGTTAAGGGTGAGATTTCTCCTGCACCACGGTTAATTAGGGGGATCTGGTCCAAGATTGATGAGCGCAATGGAGTCGAGACCTATCAGCTGACTCCAAGCGGTGATCTCACGAACCTGTCGATATCGGGATGGACGTATCTGCTGGCATTTATAGGTGAAGAAGCCGGAAACGCCTGCCAAGATGCGCCGCTGAGTAGCGTATCCGGAGTCGCTTCTGACATCGTAAAAGGTATTCTGGTGGTCAAGAAGGATCCGATCGATGTGGGTAGCCGCAAGTGCGACGTTGCTTGTCAGGATGCGTGTGGTGGCGGGAACTGCAGAGAAGCAGAGGTGTCGCTAGATGTTCGAGCCATTATGAAGAGCCAGTCTGCCACAGCGCTTTCTCTGCGAAGAGACCTGGGCCGATTCAAGTACAAAGCGAAGGGTTTTGTTGCTTTGACCCCCCCTCCGTAGGTGGCAGATCGCGGATCGCGCTCGACGGGGCGGCTTTCGAGGGCTGTGACTCGGTTCACGTGCTTGGCACCCGGGGAGCTGGCCGGTCGACGCGGTAGTTTCCAAAGGCTCGGGCCGCGCTTTCATTTGTTACCGACCGCTCTGGCTCCGCTGGGTTATCGACCGCCTGCACCTGAAATCATCGTACCCGGAGAAGAACTACCCATGAACCATGAAGCTGCGTAAAATAACTGCGAACCTGGACCTGTCGGCCCAAAGTACAGATGTCCGGTTTTCTCCAAAGTAGAAATGTCCGCTTTTCCCCTTTGAATGCGTCAAGGTCGAGCCTCTGGGGACGCACTCGTTGCGGTCCGGCGAGGTGTTCCGGCACGTAGCAGTCGGGCGTCCCGCAGGGTCGTGGATGGCTTCGCGATCTTGGCTTCGGTGCGCTGGCGCTGCTTCTCCTTGATGAAATCCATCGTGGCCGAGAGCCGCTTGTTCTCAACGACGTCTCCCTGCCGCACGCTGTGATCCTTCGGGAACGCTGTCGCCTGCAACGCGTGCTCGCTGTGCCAGAAGCTCAACGAGCCGTCCTCCCGCTCCTCAATGCTGACCCTTTTTCTTCGCGCAGCCCGCGCCGCGTCGGTCGGGTCGAGGACGTACAGCACGCGCTTGTAGTTCAGAGTCAGGCTCTTCGAGACCAGGCGGGTCTCTTGCCAGCTGAAGATACGGGCCAGGTCCTCGGACGCCTGCAGGGGACGGTGGGCGTCGTGCTCGCTTCGCGCAACTCGCGCGAAGCGCCGGTTGTAGTCCTCAACGAACTCGGGGGCAAAAGCGTTTGCACCGTCGACATCGCTGATCCCGCGCAGCCTCAACTCCTTCACCAGTCGGTCTTGCAACGTCAGGTGTGCTCGCTCGACGCGGCCCTTCGCTGCAGGGGTGTTGGCACACAGGATGTCGATGTTCAGGCTGCTGAGGGCTCGGCTGAACTGCGTCACTCCAGCGCCACCCTGAGGCTCCTTCCGATTCACGCGGAATACGCAGGCCTTGTCGCTGTACAGCGCCACCGGCTTGCCGTGCTGCTCGAGGTACGAGCGCAGCGCCGTGAAGTAGGAGAACGCCGATTCCGACTCGCAAAACCGGAGTTCCATCAACTCACTCGTTGCGTCGTCGACAAACACCAGCAGCGTGCAGCGAGCGGCTCGATCCTCGAACCACTCATGGTCGGAGCCGTCGATCTGGATGAGTTCGCCCCGACACGGCCTACGGCGCCGGGGTTGCTGGATCCGCGGCTCTCGACGCGCCCGAGGGATCCAGAGGCCGTCGTCGACCATCCAGTGCCGGAGCGTCTCGACCGAGAGCTGCAACCCGTGCAACTCGGTCAACTTCTCGTGCGCGAGCGTTGGGCCGAAGTCTTCGTACTGCGAGCGGACGATGGCGAGCGCCTCCCGCCCCAACTCCGAAGGCAGCCGCCGATTGCTGGGTCTGCCGCGATGCTTCGACGCCAGGCCGACGGCGCCGTCCCGTACGTAGGCGCGCCGGAGGCGACGCACCTGCCGGCTCGTCAAGCCCAGCATCCGCGCGGCCTCACGCTGCGTCAGCCGCCTCTCGATCACGCGCTCCATCACGCTCACGCGATCCAATTCCTCGTAGCTCATCGTCACTGTCTCCATGGCCGCGGAGGTACCGCGGGCGAATGGAGAAAGCGGACATTTCTACTTTGGAGAAACCGGACATTTCTATCTTGGTACTACAGCGCTACTAAACCGAATGCGTCTTATCGGACATTGCCGAAAACCCAGCTTCTTTTTCCTTTTTGATCTATTTCGTCAGATTT
>CAZBSV010000087.1:0-16916 GCA_964494795.1 uncultured Spirochaetales bacterium
AGCGCTGTGGGGTTCCATCCGCCGCAGGCGGATTGAGTTCAACTACCGCATCAACCCGCCGGTCAGGCGCGTCACGCCCCTTGCTTGCGCAAGGGTCGCGCCGCGCCAGCCCGCGGGTTATGCGGGGCGTTATGCCGAAACCAGCGGGGTACGCGGTTGGTGTAGAATTCGGCTATGAAGCGTGATGCTGGAGACATCCTCAAGGACGCTCTAGACCTGCCGCCTGAAGCGCGCGCAGCGATCGCCGGCACCCTCCTCAACAGTCTGGACGATCAAGTAGATGAGGGGGCCGAAGCCGCCTGGGAAGCCGAAATCACCCGCCGAGTCAAGGAGTTAGACTCGGGGAAGGTGAGAGGTATTCCATGGGCGGCAGTGAAGCGCCGCCTCGCCGGGCGGTAATGCGGCGTCGCCCGGTTCAGTTCCACCCCAAGGCTTTCGCGGAGGCCGAGGCGGCGGAGCAATGGTATCGAGAACGCAGTCCCGAGGCTGCGGCAGCGTTCTTGGTCGAAGTGAACCGAGCGGTGCGTCAGATCGCAGAGGCGCCGGCACGATGGCCATCGTATATTTCCGGCACACGTCGAGTCGTCCTGCGAAGGTTCCCCTTCCTTGTTGTCTACCGCGAGTTGCCAAAGATCCTTCAGGTGATCGCTGTGGCGCATGCGCAGCGCCTCCCTGGGTACTGGCGCAGTCGATAACCGAGCTATCGCAAACGTTCGGCATAACAAGCGCGTGCAGCGGACGCACTCGCGTGTCACGTCCCGTGCTGAAAGAGCGCACGGGCCGCGCCACGCGGCGCGCCGCTGACGCGCAGCGTTGGGCCGGCCAGCGTTACGCGGTCGACGAGCACGACCTCTTTGTGTCCCAGTCTCCGACGCGAGATTGCAGACACTGGTCAAGGTGCCACACTACTCATTCATGCTCCCTTATGATTATGGCTCGCCAAGGAGGTGGACTCACGTGACTCGATGTCTCGTTGCCCTACTCGTCCTGTCGGCGTCGATCGCCAATGCCCAGGAACCTGACGCGGCCCTCCTCGCCCGCGCCCGGGCCATCCTCGACACGGGTCCATTGATCGACACCCACAACGACTTGCCCTCGATGCTGCTCGAACGGACCGGCGGCGACATCACCGGGCTCGACCTAGGTATCGCCCACCCCGAGCTATGCGCTGACATCCCCCGGTTGCGCAGCGGCGGCGTAGGCGCGCAGTACTGGTCAGTGTGGACGGACGCCGCGAGCATGAAAGCAAACCTCTCGCTCCACGAGGCGTTGCGCGGGTTCGACGTGGTGCTGAGCATGATCCGCAGCCGGCCTGAGCTGGAGCTAGCCCTCACCGCGGACGACGTCGAGCGCATTCACCGCGCGGGCCGTATCGCATCCCTGATCGGCATCGAGGGCGGCCACATGATTGAGGGCTCACTGGCGGTGCTGCGGGTGTTCCACGAGTTGGGCGCGCGCTACATGACCCTCACCCACTGGGACAACGTGGAGTGGGCCGACGCCGCGACCGACCGCACCGAGCACGACGGCCTGACGGAGTTCGGCGAATCCGTGATCCGCGAGATGAACCGCCTGGGTATGTTCGTGGACCTGTCCCACGTCAGTCCCGACACGATGCGCGATGCTCTGCGCGTGAGCCGGGCGCCCGTGATCTTCTCCCACTCGAACGCCGGGGCGATCGATCCCCACCCCCGCAATGTCCCGGACGATGTGCTGCGGTTACTGCCGCAGAACGGTGGGGTCGTCCACGTGAACTTCATCAAGGAGTTCGTCTCCCCAGCCGATCCCGCATGGCAGAAGCGCCGCACGGCCGCCCTCGAGGACCTGCGCTCGCGCCTCAACGACCAGAAGGCCGTGGATGACGGCGTCTCCGTCTGGGAGAAGGCAAACCCGCACCCGGGCGGGAGCATCGCCGAGGTCGCCGACCACATCGATCACATTCGCAAGGTCGCTGGCATCGACTACGTCGGGATCGGAGCGGACTTCTTCGACGCGGAGGCGACGTCCATGGTCCCCGGCCTGACGGACGTCACCCGTTACCCGTACCTGTTCGCGGAGCTCCTCCGACGCGGCTACAGCGAGGAGGACCTGTTCAAGGTCGCCGGGCGCAACCACCTGCGCGCGATGCGCCAGATGGAGAAGGCGGCCGAGAGGCGGTAGCTGCCAGCGGCCTGACGCCGGCGTGGCCCCATGTAATCGTTACGCGATCAGACACGCGTCCCGGTAGGTCAGTACCTATTGGCAATCCGGTACCTGGCCCGAGCCGCCCGCGATGCCTGCTTGGCAGGAACCGGCTTCGCGGCTCTGACCCCAATGACTGCCACTGTTCGCGATCCGGCTTAGAACGTGTACGTGAATTCGAAGTAGAGGAAATCGACGTCGTTGTCGGTCCCGGACTCCTCGATGAATTCGCCTGCGAAGAAGTGGCTGTAGCCCAGCATGAGCGACGCATGGCGGTTGAATTTGTACGTGCCGGTGATGTCGATCTCCTGGCCGACGCTGCTCGCATCGCTGAGGCCGCCCGCTCGAATCACGGCGCCGCCCGCGTTGTAGAGCGCGTCATCGGTTGAGTAGCGCCAGAAGTAGTAACCCGTTATGGCGACCATCAATTTGTCGATCGGGGAAAACTCCACACCAATCTCGGGCGAGATGGCATTTTGCCTCCCGACGAGATCGATGTAGCCCATGTAGGCGTGCCCCAGCGGGAAGAGCTGATTGAAGGTCTGGACGTTGCCCCCGGGGTTGTTGTCGCCGCTTCCGAGCTCGAGGCCGGCGAGGAGCCGCGGCTTCGACCAGACGTCGGCGAACGTATATCCGTACTGCGCGCCTAACATCCAGGCGCTGACGTCGGCGTTGCCGACGCGTCCGAACTGATAGGCGGCCTCGACATCGTAGTCGAACGAGGTCTCCGGAACGATGCCGTAAAGCCGGGCGCCGAATGTGTAACGGTCTTCGGTTCCGACCGAACCGTTGAAGGTCTTCGTGTCTTCGACGCTGAGCCCGAGGAAATAGAGATCCATGCTAGCGTCGCACCACGGAGTCTTGCCGGCCGCGTAGCCGCCGTAGAAGATGACATCCTCATTCGGCTCGTTGAATTCGTACTTGCGCACGGGATCGAAGAGCGATCCGAACGCGTCGATCCGCCAACCGTTGACCTCGACGACGCCCGTGAGGCCATCCCAGCTGCGAAGCGTATTGCCCCACGGCAGCGGACTCACGAGGCGCTGGCGCCCGTACTGGTACATCTGCCGGCCGGCGCGAGCGGTGAACGCGGTGCCGTCCTCGCCGATGGGCACCCGCACGTCGAAGAACAGCTGCTGGAGATCCACCGAGTCCACATAGAAGTTGGTCGTTCCGCCCGGCAGGTCCCGGTCGGTCGCCAACGCGGTCTTGCCCTCGGCAAACACGCGGAAGTGTTCTCCGAGGTGAACATCGGCATGCATGCGTCCGCGCCACAGGAGAAACGTGTCGTCGCCGCGCTGGCCCGGCAGGAAGTTGAAGTTCCACCAGTTCTCGAGCCGCAAACGCGCGCTGCCGCCAAAACTCGCCCAGATCTGACCGTCCTCGCTCAGCGGCAGATACTTGATCGGGTCAAAGAAGTCGGTCCGATCCGCCTCGGGGACGTTCCTCAGAACCGACCAGTTCTCGCGGTCGGGCAGGAACTGATATTTGGGCGGAACGAACGCCGCCGGCGGGGTCTTCTGCGGCTCGGGTTCCGCGGCTCCGGCAGCAGCGAGCGTCGCGGCTAGCGCGACCGCGACGAGGATCGCTCCCGTCACACCTGAGTTGATTTTGCGCATCGACGGTTTGATGATCATTCGGCGACCGTAGCCGTGCCGTTGAAATACGCCTGGTAGATCGGCCAGCTGTAGTCGGCCACCTTGGTTCCCATCACCAGACCTTCCTCGTTGTCGAAGCGAATGTGATAACCGCCCCACAGACGCGACACGGCGGCCATTTCCGCGGTCGCCGTGAAGGTCGGCAGCGAAAGCCGGATTTCCTTGGATTCGGGTACATCCGTTGCGGGCTTGCCCTCGACAGCCTGCATTTGCGAAGTCGAGAATTCGTCCTCGGTGAGCGCGCCCACGCGGCGTATCGCGACGGCGCCGAACTTGTCGCTGCCCGACAGCAGCGCGAGGATCCGCGCCGAAGCCGCGCTGGCCGTCGAATGGCCGGACGGATGACCAGGGAATGGCGGCGTGACAAAATTGGCCGGCGAGTAGGGGTGCCACTCCTTTGCGGGAAGCATGCCCGCTCCCTTTCCCGGACCCTTCCAGCCGTAGACGTCGTCATCCGGGTAGTACAAGCGAACCCACCAGTACGGGCGCGACGTGTCGTAGAAGCGCTTCGTCTCCCAACACGCGATGAACGCGTCGAACACGATGTTTCCGATGCTGAAAAAGAGCTTCACGTCTTGATCGAGAGAGTAATGGTCGCGGCGGGACAGATCCTGTGCGAAGCGCAGCCAGTGCCCCGATTGACCCGTCGAACGCGGGCCATCCCGCATGAATTCAACGACGGCCTTTTGTTCGAGCGTGAGCTTTCCATTGACCTCGATGGCCTCGTCCACTTCCCGCTTCAATTGCTCCGAGCCCCAGACCGGAGGAGGCGGCGCGCGGAACTGGTCGGAACGCTCGAGCGCGAAGGGCTTTACGCGGTACCAATGCGCGGTCAGGAAGCCGGGCGCGAACTTCCCGCGCTTGGGATCCACGAAGGTGATGGGCATCCAGCTCGTGGGATCGACGACCAGCTCGGGCGTGTTCTTCGGGCGATAAAAGGTGTAATCCGAGTAGGGCTGCCCGTTCGAGCCGACCTCGTCGCCCAGTTGGTTGGCGCCGTCGTGACGGCGGTGCGCGATCACGGCAGCCGCTGCTGCGTTGCCCACGCCCGCCGGTGTGGTGAGATCGGTCGAGTCGTTACCCGGGTCGTAGCCCATCTCCTGCATGCGGCCGCGGATCCACTCTGCGTCCTCCGCATAGTCGAACAGCAATGCGCGGTAGACCGCGTAGGCGATCGCTGTTTCCTTGTTCTTGGCTGTGCGTTCGGCCGCGGGTCGTCGTAACTTCGCCCCCAGGCGCGTGCCCACGGCCTTCTCGTCGTAGGCGGCCCACGCGTCGTACATTGCGGTGAGCGCGATGGCCATGGTGCGTGAGAGGATGGTCGGTCGGGCGCCGGTTCGATCGACGTCGCGGCCGCTCGCCTCGAGGATGATCTCCAACCACTCGTAGGCAGCCGTGGGGTCTTCGTTGCGGGCCTGATGGATCAGCTCCGCGGCGCTCGCGGGCCTCGCGAGCGGGGCAAGTGGTGCGCACAACGCCGCGAGAAACGAGAGTAGGCCCGCTGCCGAGAGCTTCGCAGGGTTTGCGCGCATCTGGATGAACTCCTTCTTGTCAGTGATCGCGCGCGTGCGCGGTCAGGGTCCTATCGTCCGAATCGCACGGAGGATAAACACAACGCTGCGCGCGATCTGTCATGAATTTCGCGAATTGCGCTGTCGTGAAAAACGCGACACCAGGAACGTAGAGCGCACCTGCAGCCGACCGAGCGTCGATAGAACTCTCGCGGCCAGCGCGCGGCGCTTGTGTTCCGAGAGCGGATTGCGAGCGGCTCCCGCGGCGTTCAGATGGCCGAAGAGGGCCGCTCGGGGTCGATGCCAGTGTCAAGGACCGGCGCTTGGAAGCCGGCGGCAATAGCGACGGCCAGCGCGATCAGCACGACGTTCTTGATGATGTACTGACCTTCGAGAGTCGGGAGCAGCGGTCCCTGCCAAACGATCTCCGGTAGGACGAGCAGCGGAAGCAGGGTCGCAATCATGTGCGCGGAAAACAGCGCGAGCGCCAGCGATCGCGAGCGTTCGGCGAGAAAGAGCGCGCCAATTCCGATTTCGACGATTCCGAGCAGCACGATGAAGCGGCTGGATTCGAAGAACGGCAGCGTCTGCGCCTGCAGTGCAACGACGAGTGGCGTTGCGGGGCTCGCTCCGATCACCTTGAGGGCTCCGAACCAGATGTACACCAGTGCCAGTGAAGCCGGCGCGAGCGTTGGCGCGAGCTTTCGCATCTGGTTTCGAGCCGAGAATTCGCGTCTGGCGAGCCACTTCCGCGCAGCTCTTCGCGGCAGCATTCGAACTCTCGCTGGACTCGGCGAAGTCTTCTCGAACTCGACGGGGTTCAAATTCACTCGGGGATACATCGCCGCTCACCTCCTCGGAGACACATCAGATGCGCGACGAGGTCGGCTCCAATGGCAAGGCTTGAACGCGAGACGATCTCTGCATCGGCATCCTACGCGCCCGCAAAAGGATTTTTCCCGTCGATATAACCATCAAAATGCTGTAGCCCGATTCCTACAAGACGCATCCGATCTTTCTACAAGACGCATCCAATCGATTGGTGGCGGGGGTACGAATTGGCGGCGGGGGTATGGATTAGCGGCGGGGGTATGGATTGGCGGCTGGGGTATGCTCCCGAGAGCGATCTCGCGGGCGGGCGATGAGACACGACAAAGCGCGGCGGGTCTGGCTGTTTTGGCGCGTCGCTCGGCGCGCTGCCCTGCCGATCGGGTTGATCTTGGCCGCCGCCGCTGTGGGATTACCGCTCGTCTACGTGCGCGACCGCGGCAACGATCGGCGGCTCGCCCAACAGGCGGCTGACGATCTGGGAAAGTTCCAGAAGGCGATCATCGAGCGCGAGCTCGAGTCGGCTGCGGCCATCCTGCTCCAATTCGCCGAGCAGCAGGAGCTGCGCGATTTTCTCGCGGGCGAGGTTGGCCGCGAGGCGCTCGAGCGCGAGTACGCTCACTTTTGCGGCATCGGGGAGATACTCGATCAGATCCGACTGATCGCATTGGACGGCCGCGAGCGAATCCGCATCAACTGCAACCAGGGCGCTCCGATTGCGGTTCGCGAAGGCGAACTTCAGAGCAAGTCCGATCGCTACTATTTCAGCTCCACGCGCGACTTGCAACGCGCCGAAGTATACGTTTCGCCGTTCGATTTGAACGTCGAGCACGGCGCGATCGAGGAGCCATGGAAGCCCGTGTTGCGCCTCGCAACGCCGGTCTTCGATCTCGCTGGAGCGAAGCGCGGGATTCTGATCTTCAATTTCCTGGGAGCGCAGATCCTCGAACCGCTTCAGAGCAGCGCGAAACAATTGCCCGGTTGGACGGCGCTGGTGAACCACCAGGGCCATTACCTCGAAGCCCCCGATCCGGATCGCTCCTGGGGTTTCATGTTTGATCGGGAACCGACGTTCGCGCGCGAGCACTCGGCGGCCTGGGAGGCGATGACGCACGTCGCGCAGGGATCCCTGCTCGACCGCGAGGGAATGTTCACCTACCACGCCATCGCGCCTGCGCTGCACGTGGGCTCTGCGATCGCGCGCTCGGATCTCGAGCTTTCAGTGGTCTCGTTCGTCCCCAACGCGCTGCTGTACGCCAATGCGCGAGTGGCGTTCCGGCGGATTGCGACGCTCTCGATTCTCGCGAGCGCCATATTTATCGGGGTCAGCTGGCGCCTCGCGCAGGCCGGCGCGGTGCACGAGCTGCACGAACAGCAGATTGCGGCCTCGGAGAAAAGACTGCGCGCGCTTTCGACCCGGCTGATCCACCTGCAGGAAGTCGAGCGCAAAAGCATCTCACGCGATCTCCACGATGAGGTCGGACAACTCGCCACCGCGATTGCAATCGATCTCAAACGCGCGCTCAAGACCGAGCTGGGCCGCGTCAAGGAAGAGCTGATAGAGCGAGCACTTAGCGGCACCGAACAGCTACTCGAGAGCATGCACCGAATTTCGACGAGGATTCGCTCGAGCGTGCTCGACGATCTGGGTCTCCAAACGGCACTGCGGTCGTGTTGTGAGGACTTCGAACAGCGATCCGGCGTGGAGACGTGCGTCGAACTCGAGTTCAGCGATACGGCAATTCCCGATAACGTTGCAGACAATGTGTATCGATGTGTTCAAGAGGCACTGAACAACGTCTTTCGGCACGCTCAAGCGCAGCGCGCATGGGTTCGAGTTTGCGTTCGGGACGGCGCGCTTCAGCTTTCGGTCGCCGACAACGGAATCGGATTTGATCCCGCCAAACGGGCAGACAGTCGCCTCGGTCTGCTCGGGATGCAGGAACGCGCAGAGCTTCTCAACGGGACGTTCTCGATTCAATCGGAGCCGAATCACGGCACCCAGATCGAGATTGGCATCCCGCTCGGACCCGAGCGCCCTGATCGGCTGGTGTCCACGTGACGCAAGAGCAACCGATGATTCGCGTAGCGCTCGTGGACGATCACGCGATGATTCGCGTTGCACTCGCATCAGTGCTCGAGGAGGACGACGGGATCGAGATCGTCGGCTTGGGGGAATCGGTCGTCGACGCCGAGCGAATTGCGCGAGAGTTCGCTCCGGACGTTCTGGTGCTCGACTACAACCTTCCGGGGGGCGGCTCTCTGCCGCTGCTCGAGGAGATCGCGCGAAGCCGGCCGGCGGTACGCGTACTCGTCTTGACCGTGCACGAGAGCATTCATTACGCGGTCCGCGCGATCGAGTCGGGCGCCCAGGGCTTCATGGTGAAGTCTTCCGCGGTCGAGGAGCTGATCGGCGCGATCCGCGCGGTGAACGCGGGCGAAATCTACCTGCCGCCCGCATTCTCGCGCAGCGTGATCGAACACCTCCGCCGGCCCAAACGCAATCGCGTCGGCCTGGCGTCACTCTCCCCGCGCGAGTTCGAGCTCCTTCGCCTGATCGCGGATGGAATGGGACTCAAGGAGGTCGCTCATCGGCTCCAGATCAGCGTGAGTACCGCATCGACTTATCGCTCGCGCGTCATGGAGAAGCTCAACCTCTCTTCGACCAGCGACCTGATCCGCTTCGCGTTCGAGAATGACCTGGTTCGCTGACGCGCGTTTCGCGGTCACAAAAATCAAGGTCAGAGGTAGGATGGATAGAAAAGGCGATTCGACCGGAGGAGATGGCGCGGCGGCGGCAGCCGCGGGAGCCGTCGGCACGCGGGTCACGTCGTGGTTGCAATATCCGCGCGAGACCCTGGCGCTGATCCTGCTTCCGCTCTTCTTGTACATGTCTACGGTCGATTTCGCCTTTGTGCTCGACGACAAGATCGTGATCGAAGAGAACGGCTTCGTCCAGCAGGGAATCAATGGGATCGGGTCGATCCTGCGCTCCGAGAGTCTCGCGGGATTCGTCGGCGAGCAGCCGAATCTCGTCCCCGGTGCGCGATACCGCCCGCTGTCGCTGGTGTCGTTCGCGCTGGAGCATGAAGCGTACGGGTTGAAACCGGCGCTGAGTCACCTGATCAACGTCGTGTTGTATGTGCTGACGTGTGTCGTGTTGTTCCGGTTCTTCTTGGTCAGCGTCGGCGAGGACGCGGAAAATCCCTGGTATCTCAGGCTTCCCTTCGTGGCGGCGCTGCTCTTCGCGCTGCATCCCCTGCACTCGGAGGTCGTGGCCAACATCAAAGGGCGCGATGAGATCCTGGCGCTGCTGCTTTCATTGGCTGCCTTGTTGCTGACGTTTCGGTATATCCGGAGCAGTCGATCCGCGTTTCTCGTGCTCAGCGGACTCGCGTTTCTGCTGGCGCTGCTGGCGAAGGAAAACGCGATCACTTTCCTGGCGGTGGTTCCGTTGGCTGCTTTCGCCTTTACCGAGGTGAAGGCGCGCAGGCTCGCGATCGCGATGATTCCGCTGGCGGCCGCGGCGCTGCTCTTCCTGTTCATGCGCTACCAGGCGGTGGGTTTCCTGCTTTTAGGTGGCGGGGAAATCGTATCGGGTGGCGGGGAAAGCGCCGACCTGATGAACAATCCGTTCGTGGAGGCTTCGACCGGGGAGAAATTCGGCACGATCTTCTACACGTGGGGGCTGTACGTCAAGTTGTTGTTCTTTCCGCATCCGCTCACGCACGACTATTACCCCTACCAGGTCCCGCTCGTCGGCCTCGCCGATCTCCGGGCGATGCTGCCGTTGATGCTGTATCTGGCGCTGGCCGCGTTCGCCGTGTTGAAGTTCCGCCGGGGGAACATCGCCGCCTGGTCGATCCTGTTTTTCCTGGCGACGTTTTCGATCGTCTCGAATCTCCTCTTTCCGATCGGAACCTTCATGAACGAGCGCTTCATGTACATGCCCTCGGTCGGCTTTTGTCTGCTGCTGGCCTGGATCCTGACGCGAAAAATTCCGGCCTGGTTGGACGCGAAGCCCTGGTTGGACGCGAAACCCTGGTTGGACGCGAAACCCTGGCTCGGCGCGAAGCCTTTGCTTTCCAGGGCGGTCGCGCTCGGGATGACAGCCGCGTTCGCGCTCGGTTTCAGCGCCAAGACGCTCGCCCGCGTTCCCGACTGGAAGGACGACATGGCGTTGAACCGCGCCGGAGTCGAAGTCTCCACTGGCAGCGCCCGCATCCATTGTTTCATGGCGTTTTCGCTCTACGAAGTCGCCCAGCAGGAGCCGGATGTTGCGCGCAAGCAGCAGCTGCTCGACGAAGCGGTGTCTCATCTGGACCGGTCGCTGGAGATCTTCCCCTCCTACCGGGATGCGCTCAACGTATACGCCGGAGTGCTGAGTTCCCGCTATCTACTCGACGGAAAGATCGACGCTCTGCTCGACGGCTTCTTCCGGATCCTGACCCTCAATAAGCCGCCGCACGTCGACGATTTCCTGGACTGGTTGAATGTTGAAAACCGGCACCCGGCCGAGTTGGCGGACTTCTACTTGCGGGCTGGCTACGAATACTATTTTCTGGAGATGAAGAACGACGCCGAAGCGCAGAAGTATCTCGACTTTGGCTATCGGGTTGCCCCCGACAACCTGTCGACCCTTGAGGCGCTCGCAAATTTCTGGCTCGCGCGCGGGGAGGTTCGCGAGGAATTGATCACGCGCCGAAACGCCTACAAGGCATTGAAATACGCAGACGAAGGCATCGCGATCGATCCGAGCCACGGGCCGTTCTACGGGATCGCCGCCGCCGCCTACGAAAAACTCGGCGATCCGGTGAATGCCGGCCGCATGCGCGAGCAGGCTTCAGCGGCCGGCTCACGCTAGGGCGAGGGTGCGAGCCCTCAGAGAACCGCTCGTCGAAGCCGAATCAATCCATCCCATCAACACTGTTGGCGGATCGGGGTCTCCCGGGGTGCGGGGGCCTTGGGGGATCGGGGTTTCCAGGGTGCGGGGGCCTTGGGGGATCGCGGTTTCAGGGCGCGGGCGCTCGGAGCCTGTCCCCTCGGGGAGTCCAATCGAGGGCCGGCGCCGCCCCGCGCTTTAGGGTGATCGCGAACCGGCCGAAATGCCGAGCATGCAAGTCGCGCCCTCGGTACTGGTGCTGGACGAAGACGACGAACTCGCGCGGATCCAGGCGCTGGTAAGCCGGCTCGGCGTCGATTGCGTGCGCTGGCGCGGTGGCTCGGAGGACGCACCCCCCCAGCCGCGCGAGCTGCTGATCACCACGGGTGCAAAGGCGTTGAAGATGCCCGCGCGCGAGGCGTCGGCGCCGGGAACCCCGGGGCGGGTCTGGCTCTGCGTGCACGGCGAGGATTTCTTCCCGCTGCGCGATCGGCTGCGCGAGCGGGGCGTCCACTACCTGGTCCAGATGACGACCGGCGACGAAGCGCTCCAGCTGCTCTTGCAGCAGATACTCTACCGGGGAACCAATCGCCGCAGAGCGAGTCGCCTACCGATGGATTGCCAGGTCGACGTGAAGCCCTACAAGCGCAAGAAATTCCGCGCGAAGCTGCTCGAGCTCTCGCTCGAGGGCTGTCGATTCGAATCCAAGGCGGCGCTCGCGAACGGAACGCGGCTCAGCGTTGCCATCCCGGAATCGCTCGGCGGTCGCGCGCTCGAAATTTCAGGCAACGTGATTCGCTCGGAATCGCAACGCGGCGGTTCCGACGTGATCGTGGTGCAGATCGAAGATCTCGATTCCGCGGTGCGCGAGCAACTCGGGGCGATCATCCGCGGAGATCGGATCGGAACCCGCGTCACGCCGCTGGCGGCGATGCCCGAGCGCGAGCCGGATGCCTACATCGACGGGACGGGAATTCCCGATTGGGAAGATCTCGCCAGAAGCGTGGAGCGCCGCCGTCATCCGCGCCGGCCGTATCCGCACCTCGTCGAAACCGCGCCCGTGCGGGGCGCCGCCGAATCTTACAGCGCGATGGGCGTGGAGCTATCCATCGAGGGGATGCGAATCGTCGGCTTGCCGAAAATCGCAGTGGGTTCCGAGGTCCGCATCGCGCTTCACAGCAACGTCGGCGCAATGCCGATTGCGCTAGAGGCAAAGGTGCTTCGCAACGACGGAACTGCCGTGGCGCTCGGATTCCGATCGGTCACACCGGCGCTTCGCGCGCAGATCGAAGCCCTGATGAACGAGAAACCCTGCGTCGAAGATCTTCGCGCCGACCAACGCGACCGGATCGTGATGTCCGAAGTGATCTCGATCGATTGCGCGCTCGGCGCTCGCTGAGCCGCCCAGTCGCCGCCCAGTCGCGGCCCAGTCGCGGCCTAGTCGCCGAGCCGTGCTCGGCGCTGCGCGCTCGATCCTCTAGTTTCCCGACAGATCAGACAGCAAGAGTTCTGCCAACCAATCGGCGATCAGCGCGTGACCTGTGTCGTTGGGGTGGAGGCCGTCGTTTTCGAGCAGCAGATCGTCGACGCTCTGCCCGCGAATGCGCCCGTAGGCGTCGAAGCGCTCGTAGACATCGACCAGGGGCACGTTCTCCTCGCGAGCGACGTCGCGCGCGCGCGCGGCGTAAGCATCGAGCAGGCGGTTGATGCCGCGGGGGTCGTCGAAATCGAATCCGAGGGCGGGGTGCTTCAATTCATCTCCGTACAACTCGGACCAGCGCATGGGGTTGGGCGTCATCAGGACCGGCTTCGCACCATCGGCGCGCAGCGTCGTGATGAGGGTCTTCAACGCGCCGGCGTATTCGTCGAGCGTCAGCCGCGGTTGCGTCCTGCCTTGGTAGGCGTCGATCCAAGAGTCGTTGATACCGAATTGGATGATGACGTAGTCCGGGTCGAATCGGCGCACGTCGGCGTCGAGTCGCTCGACGGCGTCGCGGCTGGTCGTGCCGCTGATGCCGGCGTTGATCATTTCGATCTCGATCCCGAGCGCCTCGAGGACGGCCTTTAGGCGCTCGGGGTAGACGGATTTTGCGTTGCCCTCCCAGCCGGCTTCGGTCGTCGAGTCGCCCAGCGCAACGATTCGAATCGGCACCGCACCTCCGCTGCGCGGCTTCAGCTCCCCAATATCGCGATCACACGCCACGGCGGCGAAACTGGCTAGCGCCAGCAGCTGCAGGGTGCGTCGCGATGAGCCCGACACTTGGCCTCCCAGGTAACCCGCGATCTCGCGCGATGCCGGTGTGCTGGCGCTGTCAAGGTTGCTGCGAGCCGATCAGTCTTCCGCTGAGGGTTTCAGCATGCCCCGGCCGTTTGACGACTTCGCCACCGATCATCACGAACGACACGTCTTCGAGCGCGCTCAGGTTCTCGAGCGGATTTCCGACGACGGCGATGATGTCCGCGAATTTCCCGATCTCGATCGTGCCGAGCCGGTCGTCCCAGCGCAAAAGCTCGGCGTTCACGCGCGTGCCGGCCTGGATCGCTTCCATCGGCGTCATGCCGGCCTCGTGCAGCACCGCGAACTCTCGCGCGTAGACGCTCGGATCGACCCCGTAGCCGCCGAGATCGACGCCGACGGTGATCTTGACACCGGCCTTGTGGGCGCGCCCGACTGCGCTGAGAAAATTGGCGCGGTCGTTCTTCACGTAATCGTCGTTCTTCTTCTGAGCGAGCAATTGGTCGCCGCCCGCGTAGTAGTCGCCGATGTAGATCGTGGGCACCAGGAAGGTGCCGTTCTTGGCCATCAGGCTGATCGCCTCGGCGTCGATGAAGGTTCCGTGCTCGATCGAGCGAACGCCCGCGCGCACCGCCTGTTTGATGCCCTCCGCGGCATGCGCGTGCGCGGCAACCGGCACGCCGAGCCGGTTGGCTTCCTCGACGGCGACGCGCAGCTCCTCGGGACTGAACGCGACGTTGCGCGGGTTGTCGCCGACGGACTGGAAGGCGCCGGTGACCAGCAGCTTGATCCAATCGGAGCCGTACTTGACTTCGCGCCGGATCGCCTTGCGGATCTCCTCGGGTCCATCCACGACGAGTCCGTCGGCGATCACTTGCTGTTCGGGGCTGATGAAGTTGACGTCGCCCCCACCGCCCGTGATCGAGAGGTAGTGGCCCGCACCGCTGATGCGCGGGCCGATGAAGATCCCGTCGTCGATCACCCTGCGGAGTTCCTGACTGGCGTAGAAGACGTCTGCATCACCCACCACGCGGATCGATGTCCAACCCGCGAGCAGGTGCTGCTGCACGCCCGCGAGGCCCATCAACGCCTTGCGGGCCGACGAGCCCTGGATGTGCGCGTTTTGGTAGTCGCTGTCGTACATCAGCGGATGTTCGTGGGCGTTGATCATGCCGGGCATGAGCGTCGTTCCCGGCAGCTCGATTGCGATCGCGTCCGCGGGGATCGCCGAGCGATCGACCAGTGCGATGATGCGCTTGCCTTCGACGAGAACGGCCGCGTCGGTGCGGGCGAAAGCGGAGCGTCCGTCGATGAGCCGATCCGGAATCAGCGCGATCGTCCCTGCGGCCGCGCTCCCGACGCCGGCGCCGATCAGAACGAGCAGCGCAAGCAGGGGTCCGGGGAGAGTTCGAAATCGAGCGTCAGGGCGCGGATGTCTTGCAGCTTTGATCATGGAATCGATCCTCATTGTGAACGGGTGGGTGTTCAGAAGGGTTCGTTGTCGACCGCTCATTGGAGCCACTGGTCGTACCACGAGAGATACCGCGTCAGCACGTCGCGCTGAAAACTGGGTCTCGAGATGCCGTGACTCTGGCCGGGATACACGATCAGGCGGGTCGGCACGCCCAGTCTCCGCAGCGCCATGTACATCTGCTCCGAGTGGATCACGGGCACGTTGTAGTCCTCGGCCCCGCACAGGAACAGGGTTGGTGTGGTGATCCGGTCGGCGTGCAAGAAGGGATACGAGACCCGCAGCCAGTTCTCGGGAGTCTTCCAGGGCAGGCCCAGTTCCGCCTCCCAGTCCTGCCACCATTCGTCGGTTCCGAAACCCGCGAGCATGTTGGAGACTCCCGCACCGCTCGTCGCGGCGCGGAATCGGGTGTCGGAGGCTATTACGTAGTTGGTCAGCATCGAACCGGAGCTCCAGCCGCCGATGCCGAGACGCTCCCCATCCGCGATCCCGCTTGCGACGAGGTGATCTGCAGCGGCCAGCACGTCCGGCACGTCGGCGTTACCCCAATCGCCGAAGATCGCCTTCTGAAACGCTTCGCCGCGCCCCGAACTGCCGCGCGGATTCGGTCCGAAGACCACGTAGCCGTGGGCCGCGATGACCTGCCAGCTGAAATCGAATTCGTGCTGCCACTGCGCGACCGGTCCGCCGTGCAGGCGCAAGATGGTCGGATACCGGACGCCTTCGCGAAAACCGGGCGGCTTCATCAGCAACCCGTGCAACTCGCTGCCGTCGATGCCGCGGTAACTCACCGCCTCCGCTTTCGATAACTGCACGGAAGCGCGCAGGGTCGCATTGGCGCGGGTCAGCGCACGCAGCTCGCCGCCCTCGAGGGCCGAGATTTCGGGCGGCTCGTCGGATGTGCTCGACAGCAGCGCGATCTTGCCATCCGGCCCGAGGTCGTATTCGCTGACCGTGCGGCCCGCGCGTGTCAGGCGCTGCAGGTCGCTGCCATCGCTGCCGATCGAGGCCAGCACGGCGCTCTGGTCGTCCTCGAGGATGAAGAACACGCGCGAGCCGTCGCGCGAGAATCGGGGGCGGGTGGTGTTTCGATCGAGTGCGGCGGTGGGCTGCTTGCCACGATCGCCTCGCGCCGAAAAAATCGCGACCTGCTGCAGGCTGAACCACGAAAATTCAAGCGGGCCACTCTGGATGCATGCGACCTGCCGACTGTCAGGGCTCCAGGCCGGATGGCTGCCCCAACTCCAGCCCCAGACCGGATCGCACTCCATGAAATCGCCCTCGGTCAGCCGTTTCGGCTTTGCGCCCGCAACGGGTTCGAGCGTCAGGATGTCCCAGTTCTCGTGGCGATCGGGGTCTGCGCCGAGTTTCGTCACGTACGCGATGCTGCGACCATCCGGTGAGAACGACGGCATGATCTCGTCGTGCGGCCCATCGGTCAGTTGGACGACGCTCTTGTCCTTCAGATCGAGCACATGCAGTCGCGAGCGGGCGTTGCCTAGGTAGCCGTAGCCGTCGCGCTTGAATAGCATGCGATCGATAACGATCGGCTCGGGGATCGCTACGGCATCGCTTGCGCGCGGCGCGATTCCGGCATCCAGCTCGCTGGGCGCGATGCCGACATCGCGCTCGCGGGGCGCGATTCCGGCATCGCGCGCGTGGGGCGCGACATCAGAGATCACGGCGAGTCTCCGCGAATCCGGCGCCCAATCGAAGTCGGTCACTCCGTTGGCGAGCGCGGTCACGCGCTCGGGTTCGCCGCCGCGCGGGTCGAGGATCCAGAGTTGATCGACGGCCTGCGCGTCGCTTGCGGGCGAGAGGAACGCCAAGCGCTTGGCGTCCGGACTCCAGCGCGGCGCGTGTTCGGATTCTGGGGTCGCGGTCAGACGCATGGTCTTCGAGCCATCCCAGCTCGTGATCCAGAGGTCGCTGCGGCTGACGTCTGCCTCCGCGTCGACTTCGCTGATCGCGTAAGCGACCCAGTTTCCATCGGGAGAGACCTGCGGAGCCGAGAGGTCCTTCAATGCCACGAGGTCGTCAACGACCAGCTTGCGTGCGGAGTCCGTAGCCTGCGCGTCGGCCGAGCAGAGTGCGCCCATAGAGCAGAGTGCGCCCATAGAGCAGAGTGCGCGGATAGAGCAGAGTGCGC
>CAZBSV010000088.1:0-11325 GCA_964494795.1 uncultured Spirochaetales bacterium
GACGATCAGAAGCGCATCGGCGACATGGGCCTGTTCGTGGCCTTCACCCACTCCTGGTCGAGCCCCGAGCCCCACTACATGATGACCGTGGTTCCCTTCGTCGACGAGTTGAAGGGCGGCGCCGCCGATCTCTACCGCCCCGACAGCTACTACATGAAGAACGCCTACACGGTGCGCTCGATCCAGGCGCTCGGTGCGCTGATCACGGGCGGCAGCGATGCGCCCGTCGACAGACGCGACCCCGCGCCGTTTTCCCACATCGAGCAGGGCATCACGCGCGACGTGGAAGATCAGCCTGACGTGCCGGTTCTCAACGCGGGAGAGAGGCTCGACATCCACTCGATGCTCGCCGCCTACACGATCAACGGCGCTCGCGCGATGAGTCAGGCGGAAACGCTCGGCTCGCTCGAAGTCGGCAAGCTCGCAGACTTGATCGTCGTCGATCAGGACGTCATCGCACTCGCGGAGGGCGGCCGAGCACACGACATCAGCGAGACGCGGGTCCTGCAGACGTTCTTCGACGGGGAGCTCGTTTTCGAGCAATAGCCGCTCCACAGCAAACTCCAGCGATCGGCAATTCGCAGGCAACATGGCGCCCCTTGCGCGCGGTTTCGGACCGCCATCCGGAAACCCGTGCCGCGCAGCTGCGTCACCTTCCCGCAGCGCAGGGTCACATACATACAGGGAGACACATCCGAGGTCGGAGGAACGCAGCATGGGTCAATTCGTAGAAGAACTCGAGCGACGCGATGCTCCGCGCGTTCGGCTGCGCCTGCCGTGCTCGCTGCTGATCGCAGGGCAGTGTCATCCGGCGACCGTGCGCGATTTTTCGCCGGGCGGATTCTTCGTCGAAACGGACGCCGACCTGCGCCGCGGAAGTGGCGTGATCGTGACCGTCAGCGGGCCGGATGGAGCGCGCTTTCTGCTCGAGACCTACGTCCCGCGAAGCCCGGCGCTGACGCGCGGGCGACCCTACAGGGTCCGCACGGGCGTCGGTCTGCAGATCGAGGATCCGCCGGAATCCTACCTGCGCTGGATCGAAAAATTCGCAAGCTGAAGCTGCGCTGGATCGAAAAATTCGCGAGCTGAAGCGCTAAACAGAGTCGAGCGAGACCTGCCAGGAAGCTCCGATACCGCTATCCTCCGGACGCATTCCGGTTGAGCGGCGATCGACCGGCCGGAAGCGACTCGATTCCGGAGGCTCGCGATGCTTCACGGCGGCTGTCTCTGCGGCGGCGTTCGCTACGAGATCTCGGGCAAACTCGACAAGATGCACTTCTGCCACTGCCAGATGTGCCGCCGAGCCCACGGCGGGCCCTTCGCAAACTACGCCGCGCTGAACCCGCGCGACATCCGCTACACGCAGGGCGAAGCGCTGATTTCCCGCTACCCATCGTCGAAGAACAGCGTGCGGACTTTTTGCAGCCGCTGTGGGTCGAACCTCGAATTCACACCCAGCGCGACGCCCGAGGAGACCTGGATTTCCGCGGGCGGATTCGACGGCGACCCGCAGATTCGGCCATCCTTCCACATTCACGTCGATTCGAAGGCGCCGTGGTTCGAGATCACGGATGAGCTGAAGCAATATCCGCGTTCGAGCGGTTGACACGCCGCACACGGGGACGTCGAAGGCGATCCTGTCGCGGTCCCAAGAGGTACTGTCTCGGCCCCAAGAGATCCTGTCCCGGCCCCAAGAGCTACTCTCCCGACCCCAAGAGGTACTGTCCCGACCCCAAGAGGTCCTGCCCCGACCCCAAGAGAGGTGCCTGATGGCCAAGTACCGAGATTCGCTTCCGCAACTCGATGGCGGTTGGTTCTTGACCGACGGTGGCATCGAGACGACGCTCGTCTTCCAGATGGGCGTCGAGCTGCCCGAGTTCGCGTCGTTTCCGCTGCTCGACAGCCATGCGGGGCGCGAGAAGCTGCGCGATTGCTATCGCCCTTATGCGGAGCTCGCGCGCAAGCACGGCGTCGGCAGCGTCCTCGAGACCGCAACCTGGCGCGCGAGCCGGGATTGGGCGCATAAGCTCGGCTATTCGCCCGCAGAACTCGAGCGACTCAACCGAAAGGCGGTCGAAGAGATCGCCGCGCTGCGCGCGGAATACGAGAGCGACGGCTGCCCGGTCGTGATCAGCGGCTGTATCGGACCGCGCGGCGACGCCTACAGCCCCGATCGACTGCTCGGAATCGAAGAGGCCGAACGCTACCACGAGGAACAGATTCGTGTGTTTCGAGACACGGAAGCGGATCTCGTCACTTCGATGACACTCACCCACGTCCAAGAGGCGATCGGGATCACCCGCGCCGCAGACGCGGCAGGTCTGCCGGTGGTGATCTCATTCACGGTCGAGACGGACGGACGGCTGCCGACTGGCCAAGCGCTCGGCGAGGCGATCGAAGCCGTCGAGCGCGACGACAGCCGGAGCCCCGCCTATTACATGGTCAATTGCGCGCATCCATCGCACTTCGCGCGCGTACTCGAGCCCGCTGCGCGTTGGGTCGAGAGGATCCGCGGCCTGCGGGCCAACGCCTCGGCGCGCAGCCACGCAGACCTCGATGCTTCGACGGAACTGGATGCGGGCGATCCCGCGGAGCTCGGCCGGGAGTACCGCGAGTTGCGGAAGATCCTCACGAACGTCAACGTTCTCGGCGGTTGTTGCGGAACCGACCAGCGCCACGTCGACGCCGTCTTCCAGGCGTGTGCGCTGCGCTGATCGGCGATCGGCCGCGAAGGAGCGAGACATGATTCGAGGTGGCTGTCTGTGCGGCGGCGTTCGCTACGAGATTTCGGGTGAACTGTCGCAGATGTGCTGCTGTCACTGTCAGATGTGCCGTCGCGTCCACGGCACGCCATTCGCCAGCTACGCGGCGCTCGACCCCCGACATCGCCGCTACACGCAGGGCGAGGAGTTGGTGCGCACTTACGCGTCTTCAGCCGAGGGCGTGAGGACCTTCTGCAGCCGCTGTGGTTCGAAGCTCGAGTTCCACACCAGCAAGACGCCCGACGAGATCTGGGTCGCTGCGGGAAGCTTTGACGGCGACCCGGGGATCCGATCGAGCTCACACATCTACGTCGACTCGAAGGCGCCGTGGTACGAGATCACGGACGCTCTGAAGCAATATCCGGGAGAGCCCCAATGATGAGAAACTCGCTGAAGCATCGACGAAACTTCTGGCTGGCTGCCGGCGCGCTCGGCCTTGCATGGGCGGCGGTCGCCACGGCCACCGAAGATTCGACCCAAAGCGCCGAAGTGACGAGCATGACAGCCGCTGAACTCGCCGATCAGATCCCGCTCGAGCAGTCCCCGCTGATTCTCGACGTGCGCAGCGAGAAAGAGTACCAGGAGGGTCACATCCCGGGCGCGCTGAACATCCCGTACGACCAGCTCCCCGAGCGGCTGTCGGAGCTTGCCGAGCACAAAGACGATGTGATCGTCGTCCACTGCCGCAGTGGCAAGCGCGCGGAAATCGCCGAGAAGACCCTCAGCGAGGCCGGTTTTACCGACGTGCGCGATCTCGATGGCCACATGGACGGTTGGCAGAGCGGCGGTTACCCGATCGAGAAACCCTAGCCGCGTGCAGCACATGATGGGAATCGTGAAACGAAACGCTGCGACGACCGCAGTACGCCAACTCCACGCGCGAATCGACGATCGAGCGCGCGAACTCGCCCTCCACCACAGCCAACGCCTGCGCTGCGAGCGGGGCTGCCACGCCTGCTGCCTGGATGATCTCACGGTCCTGCCGATCGAAGCGGAGCGGATTCGCGCTGCCAACCAGACGCTGCTGCGAGACGCAACCCCACATCCGCCGGGCGGTTGTGCGTTTCTCGGAAGCGAAGGCGAATGCCGCATCTACGCCGACCGCCCCTACATTTGCCGAACCCAGGGGCTGCCCCTGCGCTGGTTCACGGAAGATCAAAGCGGTGAGATCTGCGAAAATCGCGACATCTGCCCGCTCAACGCCGAAGGGCCCGCGCTCGACGAGCTGCACGCAGAAGTCTTGTGGTTGATCGGCCCGGTCGAACTCGAACTCGGGAGATTGCAGGCCGACGTTGGCGGCCCGTCCGAGCAGCGAATCGCGTTGCGCGCGCTGTTCGAGCGCAGCCGCTAGGGGAGTCCCGCTCCGGGAACGCTCACCTCCAGCGTTTCGATCCGCGCGCCCCGCTTGGCCTCGCACTCGGGGCCATCGACGCAGGGGGCCGTGAGGATGTAGAGGGTGCGCCGGTCGTCGCCGCCGAGCATGCAGGCGATCGCCATCTGGTCGATCGAAATCCGATCGGTCGTCTCGCCGCCTTCGCGTACGCGCAGAACCTCGCGGGTCGGAGGCGACGCGATCCAGAGCGCACCCTCGGCGTCGATGCAACAGCCGTCGGGAATCGCGGCCTGGAGCCGCGCCCAGAGTCGCCGGTTCGACAGGCTGCCGTCTGGCTCGATGTCGAACGCCGTCATGCGCGCACCGAACGACTCTCCGACGATCAGCGTACGGCCGTCCGGCGTGATCGCGGATCCGTTGGGAAACAAAAGGTCTTCAGCGACGACGCGGCAGTCACCGTCGGGCGCGACGAGGATCAGCGCCGCCGGCTTGGGCATGCCGCCGGCCGCGAGGTCGGAGCCGAAATTTCCCACGTACGCGCGCCCCTGCGCGTCCACCACCATGTCGTTGCAGTGGAACGTCGCGAGATGCGAAAGGTCGGCGTGCTCGACGAGACCGTTGGACTCGAGCCGCAGCACCCGCCGGTCGGTCATCGAAACCACGAGCATGCGCCCGTCGGGCAGCCAGCCGAGACCGGACGGCTGCTGGGGAACTTCACAGATGGTTTCGGTCTGGCCACCGGGATCCATCGCCATCACCCGGTGATCGAATAAATCGGAAAACCACAACTTCCCATCGCGCCAACGCGGCGCTTCGAGAAACGCGAAGCCATCGAGCAGGATCTTGGTGTTCGACATGGGCGGATACTACGCCATCCACAGCGCACTGCGCGAAGTGTTCCGCGCGGAATCTCAGGCCGATGCGACGGGAATCGCGCGGAATCTCAGGCCGATGCGACGGGAATCGCGCGGGATCTCAGACCCATGCGGAGGGAAACGCGCGGGACCTCAGACCCATGCGACGGGAATCGCGCGGGATCTCAATTCGAAGCGACGGGAATCAAATGGATGTGCTCGGGGCTCGCCGAGAGTGAGACGGCTGCGCCGACTTCGAGGCTGCGCGCCAGACCGCGGCCCGCCATCAGATGGGTCCGCAGCTGCGTACCCGCCCAAGCCAGCGCGACGCTGACGACGACGCCGTCGTTGACGACGCCCCGCACGACAGCCTTGCCAATCGGATCCAGGTCGCCGCGCCCGACGTCGAGCTTGAGGTGTTCGGGTCGGATTCCGATCCAGACCCGGCTGCCCGCTGAAAATTCGCAGCGCGTGGCGATGCGGTGCTGGGCGTCGACTTCGATCAGCGCGAGATCACCGCGTCGCTCCGCGACCACCACGCCCTGGACGAGATTCGCCATTCCGACCACCTGTGCGATTTCGCGCGTCGCCGGCCGCTCGAGCACGTCGTCGCGCTGCCCCACTTGAGCGAGCTGGCCGTCGATCAGCACCGCAATGCGGTCCGCGAGCAGCATCGCGCGGCGCAGATCGTGGGTCACCATCGCAAGCGCCACGCCGGTCTCGGAAATCGCGCGGCGCAGATCCAACGACAGGGCCGCCTGGCCATCGGCATCGAGGCCTGCAAACGGCTCGTCGAGCAACAGCACGGCCGGGCGCAGCGCGAACGCGCGAGCCAGCGCGAGGCGCTGCAGTTCGCCGCCCGAAAGCGTCGCCGCGCGATGTTCGGCGAGATGATCGATCTTGAAACGCTCGAGCGCCTCGACGACGCGATTCCCGACTTGCACCGCGCCGCGCTGCTTGCCGAGAAACGCGACGCGTACGTTGTGCGCGACGCTGCCCGCGAAGGCCGCCGGGCGTTGAAAGACCAGCGTGACCGGGCCCGTCGCCACCGATTCCACGCGACCGCCCGCAGGCCGCACGAGTCCGGCCAGTGCGCGCATCAGGGTGCTCTTACCGGAGCCGTTGGGTCCGAGGATCACGAGCGTCTCTCGCGCAAACAGATCGAGTGCGGCGACGTTCAGCCTGAACGAGCCGCGCCGCGAGCGCAGCTCGACGCGCAGGTTTCGCGCGGACAGGATCGGTGCGTCGCTCAAGCCCGGCCACTCTGCTGTACGGACGTCAAGAAGCCGGCCAGCACCAGCATCAATCCGACCAGTATCGCCGCCAACCCGAGCGCAAGCTCGAGCTCGCCCATCTGCGTGTACATCAAGATCGCCGTCGTGAGCACCCGGGTTTCGCCCTCGAGATTTCCGCCAACCGCCATTACCGCACCGACTTCGGAGAGGATCCCCCCCAACGCGGTGATCACGGCAGCCAGCAACCCGAGCCGGATCTCGCGAATCAAGAGCCACAGGCGCCAGCGCGAAGGCACGCCGAGGGTTCGAACCTGGAGCTCCCAGTTCTCATCGAGCGATCCGACAGCCGCGAGTGTAATCCCCACCACGAGAGGCAAGGCGATCAAGACCTGCGCGAGAACCATCGCCTTGGCGCTGTACAGCCAACTCAAATCGCCGAACGGACCGTTTCGTTCGAGGGCGAGATAGACGAGCAGACCGACCACGACGGGCGGCGCGCCCATGCCGGTGTTGATCACGCTCACGAGCGCGACGCGCCCGTGAAAACGCCGGCGGCCCACCGCGATGCCAATCGGCAAACCGATCGCGAGCGAAATTGCGAGTGCGGGAAGGCATACGGCAAGTGTGCGGGCCGTGATCTCGATCAACAACCCGAGCGAAAGCGGACTCACGGCGGCGCGCGCAGTTCCAGCTGTAGCGGCCGAAAGAGTTGCTCGCCGAAGCGCTCGCGCCCGAACTCGGCGATCCACTGCTGGGTCTCCGCCTCGAACAGGAACGCCTCGAACTGCGCCGCGCGCTCGGCGCGCACGGGATCGAGTCGCTCGGGCGCGATGCGCACCACCGAGTACACATTGCGCAGGCTCGGATGCGCTGGCGAAAGCGACTCGAGTTCGATCCGCTTGCGGAACGCGAGAAACGTGCCGAGGTCGCTGAGCAGATACGCGCGCCGCTCCCCCGCAATCTGGAGCGTCTCCCCCATACCCGATCCGCTGCTCGCGAAGCCCGCCCAACCGCCGGCGGGATCCAGGCCCGCTTCCTGAAACAGCTCGATTTCTCGACGGTGGGTTCCCGAATCGTCGCCGCGACTGATGAATGGAGCCGAGGTTTCGGCGATGCGCCGCATCGCGTCGGCGGGCGAACGCGCAGCGCGAACCCCGGCCGGATCTTCGGGCGGCCCGACGATCACGAAATAGTTCTCCATGAAGGGTTTCCGACTGAGCGCCGCACCCGAGGCGACGAGCTCGGCCTCGCCTGCGGGCGCGTGGGTGATGAGCACGTCCGCGTTGCCGTCGCGCCCCATGCGCAGAGCGGCGCCACTGCCGACGGCAATGACCTGCGGCCGAATGCCGGTTCGCTGTTCGAAGGTCGGGAGCAGCGCGGAGAGCAGGCCCGAATCGCGCACGCTCGTGGTGGTCACGAGCAGCAGATCGCCGTCTTCAGCGGCTTTTTGGGAGCACGCGAGCAACACCAGCGCGAAGATCAGGGCTGGCAGTGGCAGCGCTAGGGTCGGGAGCCGTAGGCATCGCAGTCGGGTCATGGCGGGCGCGGAGGATACGCCAGCCTCACTCTCCGCGCCGCCACACCGGGTGGTCGCGCTCGCCCCGCTTGATCTGCGTCGACAATCCAGCCCGCTCGCAGCCTTCGCGACTGCCTCGTGTGACGGCCTCGTTGCCGAAACGCCGGGAGATTTCGTCGAGCGCAGCGTTGAGTCGTTCGCGGCGCGCGTGGCGCGCGCGCGGCTCGAAGAGCGAAAGCTGACCCGGAGCCTCCGGCACGATGTTGGCGACGCCCACCCCGAGCAGCCGAACCGGCTGGTCGAGGTCGCTTCGCGCGAGCAGATCCAATGCCGATTTCGAAATCGTCACACCGTCGTCGGTCGCCTCGGGCAGCGTCACGCGACGACTGAAGGCTGGATAGCCGCGCGGACCCGAAGCCATCTTCTTCCCGAATGTCATTTTCAAGACGACGGTGCGCGCGCGGAAGCGATCCGCCCGAAGTCGGCGCGCCACGGACTCCGCGTGGCTGACGATCGCAGAATTCAAGATCTCTCGATCGGAAACGTCGCTTTCGAAGGTGTTCTCCTCGCTGTAGGAGCGCGGGTCGCGGTAGGGCTCGACCTCGCTGTACTCTTCGCCGCGCGCGAGGCGACCGATCTCGACCCCCCAATCGCCGAGCATTTCCGCGAGCCGGCGCGAATCCAATCTCGCGAGGTCGCCGACCTTGTGGATCCCGAGCCCGACCAGGCGCGCCTCCGCGACGGGACCGACGCCCCAGATCCGCCGGATCGGCAAGGGATCGAGAAACGCGCGAACGTCGCCGGGCCGGATCTCCAGCAAACCGTCGGGCTTGCAGACTCCGCTCGCGATCTTCGCGACCATCTTGACCGGCGCGATCCCGACCGACACTGCGAGACCCCGCTGCTCGCGCACTTCCGCGCGCAGCCTTTCGGCGATCGAACGCGGAGGCCCCATCAGGCGCTCGGTTCCGCTGAGGTCCAGGAAGGCCTCGTCGAGCGAAAGCCCCTGCACTTTGGGTGAATAGCGCCGAAAGATTTCGAAGATCCGCTTCGACTCGAGGCTGTACTTCTTCAGCGTGCCCCGGATGAAGATCCCGTCTGGACACAAGCGGCGCGCCTCGTAGGCGGGCATCGCCGAGCGAACCCCGAACGCGCGCGCCTCGTAGCTCGCGGCGGTCACCACGCCGCGGGCGCTGGTACCTCCGACGATCACCGGCTTGCCGCGCAGCTCGGGATCGTCGCGCTGTTCGACGGACGCGTAGAAGGCGTCCATGTCGGCGTGCAGCACGACGCGTTGGCGTTCGGATTCCCGCTCGTTTCGGTCTGCGGTCATCGAGGCAGCGAGTTTATCGCGGTATGGTCCGGTTCGGCGGGGACGTTGCTGGATATTCACGCCTGGGTCGAACCGACCGCAGGCTGCCATCGAGGAGGCCATGGAATCGATCGATCCCAGCCAGTTTGCAGCGGGTGTTCGCTGGGACCTGTCGGATCTGTATGCCGCGCCGGACGACCCCGCCCTGGACGCCGACCTCGAGCGCGCGCTCGAAGCCAGCGGGCGCTTTGCCGAGCGCTACCGGGGAAGCGTCGCGGCGCTCGCTGCGGTCGATTTCGCGGCGGCGCTCGACGCACTCGAGGCGTTGAACGAGCCCGTCGCGCGCGCGGCGAGCTACTCACAGCTGTTGTTTGCGAGCGATACCAGCAACCCGCGCCACGGCGCGCTGCTGCAGCGCGTCCAGGAGCGCGCGAGTGAGATCCGCAACGCACTGCTGTTCTTCGAACTCGAGTGGGTCGCCTTCTCGGCCGCTGCCGCCGAGGCACTGCTCGCCGATCCCGCGCTCGCCAAGCGCCGCCACCTGCTCGACTCGATGCGCCGCTATCGACCGCATCTGCTCAGCGAACGCGAAGAGCAGCTGCTCGAGGAGACCGCCAACACCGGCCAACGCGCTTTCGGGCGGCTGTTCGACGAGATCCTGAGCGGGCTGCGCTTTCGCGTTCAGACCCACGGCAAGACCGAAGAACTCGGCGAAGAGGAGGTGCTGTCGCGACTCTACTCGCCGGATCGCGACGCGCGTCGCGCGGCATCGGAGGCGCTCAGCGCGGGGCTTCGCGCCAATGCGCGCCCGCTCGCGTTCATCTTCAACACGCTCGTGCAGGACAAGGCGGTCGACGACCGCCGGCGCAGCTACGCGGCGCCGATCGACGCGCGCAATCTCGCGAACGAAATCTCGGGCCCGTCGGTCCGCGCGCTGCTCGCGGCGTGTGTCGACCGCTACCCGCTCGTCGCGCGCTACTACCGACTGAAGTCGCGGATTCTCGGCCTGGAGAGGCTCGAGCACTATGACCGCTACGCGCCGCTTCCCGGCGGCGACCGCTGCGTGTCGTTCGAGGCTGCAAAGAAACTCGTGCTCGACGCCTATGCGGATTTCTCGGGTGAAATGGCCGAGATCGCGCGGCGCTTCTTCGACGAACGCTGGATCGATGCCGAACTGCGCCCGGGAAAACGCGGCGGCGCGTTCTGCGCGTCGACGCTGCCGAACGTCCACCCCTACGTGCTGCTCAACTACACCGGAAATGCGCGCGACGTGATGACGATCGCGCACGAACTGGGCCACGGCGTCCACCAGACCCTCGCCGGCGCCCAGGGACTCTTCGAACAGGACACCCCGCTCACCACCGCGGAGACCGCGAGCGTTTTCGGCGAGATGCTCGTGTTTCGCCGCCTGATGAAGAGCGAGAGCGACCCGCGCACCCGCCTGGCCCTGCTCTGCGGCAAGCTGGAGGATGCATTTGCGACCGTCTTTCGCCAGGTTTGCATGACCCGCTTCGAAGAGAGCCTCCACGCGGCGCGGCGCGCCGAGGGCGAACTTCCGATCGGGCGAATCGACGAACTCTGGCTCGACGCCAACCGCCCGATGTTCGGAGACTCCGTCCAGCTTTCCGACGACTACGGTTGCTGGTGGCTCTACATCCCACATTTCATCCACTCGCCGTTCTACTGCTATGCGTACGCGTTTGGCGAACTGCTCGTGCTCGCGCTGCTGCGCTGCTACGACGAACAGGGAGACGCATTCGTATCCCGCTATCTCGAGCTGCTGCGCGCCGGGGGCTCCGATTCGCCCGAGGCACTGCTCGCGCGCCTCGAGCTGGACATCGCCGACGCCAGCTTCTGGGAAGGCGGGCTCGCGCTGCTGGAAGACATGCTCGAGCAGGCCGAAAAACTCGCGGTTTGAAGCCTCGCGGAGCGGGCTGGGGGCGATCTTCGCCGTTCCGGGCCGCGCTCGAGTTTGCTTCCATTACGGCGCGGCTTCCTGTATAGTGCAAGGCCGTCCTGGCGCGACCGGTCGGCGCGCGATTTGAATCCAGGTCGGTCACCCTCAGATGTAACGCGGAGTGGTCATGGTTGGAACGAGTTCCCTGATTCGGTTTCTTTCAGTTCTCCCACTGACGATCAGCTTGGCGACCGCAGCACACGCCGGCCCGATGGGGACACCTACGGCGACTCCGACAGCCACGTCTACGACAACGCCCACGGCAACCCCGGGTGGGCCGACTCCGACGATCACAGCGACGCCGACCACGAAGCCGACCGCTACATTCACGCCGACCACGAAGCCGACCGCTACAT
>CAZBSV010000089.1:0-4577 GCA_964494795.1 uncultured Spirochaetales bacterium
GTGACTTCGGCGATCTGACGGGTTTGAAAAGATGAATGTGGTGACCCGGGCGCGGTTCGCGCGGTCCGCTGCGCGGACCTCTGCTGAATCGCGCCCTCTTTAGATCGATAACGGTGACTTCGGCAAACTGACGGGTTTGAAAAGATGAATGTGGTGACCCGGGCGCGATTCGAACGCGCGACCCCCAGCTTCGGAGGCTGGTGCTCTATCCATCTGAGCTACCGGGCCAGAATCCTGGTGGGACGTAGAGGGCTCGAACCTCCGACCTCCGCGGTGTGAGCACGGCGCTCTAGCCAACTGAGCTAACGTCCCAGGATCTGACGAGTTTTAGCAAAGCGGAGCGCTGGGTGCGCGCGCTTTCGCATGGCGGCCTTGGCGTCGGTGCAGCTGCGCTCCCGCCCCTGCCCTCTCCCAACCACTGCGATCCCGCGGCAACGGCCGGCGGCTATTTTCGGCGTTCTTTCTGGCGTTTGGCGGCGGCGATGTAGGCGACGAAGAGCGGGTGGGGGCGGAACGGCGTCGAGGCGAACTCGGGGTGGAACTGGCAGGCGACGAACCAGGGGTGGTCTTCGATCTCGACGACTTCGACGAGTTTATCGTCCGGTGAAGTTCCGGCGATCACGAGGCCGGCTTGCTCGAGTCGCTCGCGGTAGTCGGGGTTGAGTTCGTAGCGGTGGCGGTGGCGCTCGGAGATGCGCTCCTGGCCGTAGGCGCGGAACGCGTTGGTGCCGGGCTTGAGCACGCACGGCCAGGCGCCGAGGCGCATCGAGCCGCCCTTGTCTTGCACGGCGCGTTGCTCGGGCAGCAGGTCGATCACGGGATGCGGGGTTTCGGGGTCGACTTCGGACGAGTTGGCGCGCTCGAGGCCCGCGACGTTGCGCGCGAAGTCGATCACCGAGAAGTGCATTCCGAAGCAGATTCCGAAATATGGGATGCGCTGCTCGCGCGCGTAGCCGACTGCGAGCGTCTTGCCCTCGGCGCCGCGCGAGCCGAAACCGTGCGGCACGAGGATCCCGTCGCAGCTCGCGAGCACGCTCGGATCGTCGAGCTTCTCGGAATCGAAGTACTCGATCTTCACGCCGGCGCGGTTTGCGAAGCCGCCGTGGTAGAGCGCCTCATTGAGGCTCTTGTAGGACTCGGTGAGCTCGACGTACTTCCCCACCATGCCGATCGTAACCTCGGACTCGGGGTGTTTGGCGCGCTGGACGATGTCGGTCCACGGGCGAAGGTCCGGCCGGCCCGTCCAGATGTTGAGCACCTGGGTGATCTTCTCGTCGAGGCCTTCCTTGTTGAGGATGAGCGGAACTTCGTAGATGACGTCGACGTCCTTGGCGGTGATCACCGCGTCTTCGTCGACGTTGCAAAACAGCGCGATCTTTGCCTTGACGGACTTCGGCAGGAAGCGGTCCGTTCGACACATGATGATGTCTGGAGAAATGCCGACCGTTCGCAGCTCCTTGACGGAGTGTTGGACGGGCTTGGATTTGAGTTCGCCCGCGGTCGCCACGTAGGGAACCAGCGCGATGTGGATGTAGCAGACGTTCTCGCGGCCGACGTCGCTGCGCATCTGGCGGATGGCTTCGAGAAATGGGAGCGACTCGATGTCGCCGACGGTGCCGCCGATCTCGACGATCAGGATGTCGACGCTGTCGGCCGCGAGGCCGATCCGCTCCTTGATCTCGTCGGTCACGTGCGGGATCACCTGGACGGTGCCGCCGAGATAATCGCCGCGCCGCTCGCGCTTGAGCACCGAGTCGTAGATCCGCCCGGCGGTCACGTTGTTGACCTGCCCCATGCGGGCGTGGGTGTAGCGTTCGTAGTGGCCGAGATCGAGATCCGTCTCGGCGCCGTCGTCGGTGACGTAGACCTCGCCGTGCTGCTGGGGGTTCATCGTGCCCGGGTCGATGTTGAGGTAGGGGTCGAGCTTCAGGAAGGTGATCCGCAAACCGCGCGCTTCGAGCAGCGCGCCGATCGAAGCGGATGCGAGCCCCTTGCCGAGCGACGAGAGCACGCCGCCTGTGACGAAGATGTACTTGGTGGTGCGATCTTTCACGGTCTCTCCCCCCTTTTTTACCGCACGCGCGCCGCGGGCTCTCGCGAAACCGCATCCTCGATCCGGATCGTGTGGATCGGAACGAACGGCTGCGGGAGCGCGTCCAGCGCGAAGAAACCCGAATCCAGCGTCTCCTCGGGTGTGATCGGCTGGCCGCCCTCGCCGATCACCCAGGCTTCGAAGCAGAGGTTGATGAATTGCGAGCGCTCTCCGCTCGAGGACTCGACGGTCTGGAAGGCGGGGTCGGAGTAGACGCCGATCAGCCGGCCCAGCTCAATCGCCCAGCCGGTCTCTTCGAGAACTTCGCGCACGGTCGCCTGCGCGACGGATTCGCCCGGTTCGACGTGTCCACCCGGCAAACCCCAATGAGAGTTGTCGGCTCGCTGAATCAACAGGATCTCTCCGCCGCCATCTCTGCGCCTCGCGACGGCAGAGACCGTGAGCCGCACCCGCGTTGGGTTCGTCGCGAAATAACGCGTCAACCCAATGCCCGGGGGCCAAGGTGCGGAAACGCACGAACAACGATGAGCAGTCGAATAAGTTGAAACACGATCCAGTCGGACGTGGTTTGGCAATCTATACCGCGACGTCTGCGGCGCGTCAATCCGAAAGCATTTCGCGTGCCGAGCGAAGCTCGGCCGCGAACCAGCGTTTTGCGCGCAACTCGAGCGCCCTCAGGGAACCCGCGGCGCTTCTAGCAGCGCGAGATCCTCGGGCAGGCCGCAGGCGAGATTCGCGCACTGCACGGCTTGCCCGCTCGCACCCTTGACGAGATTGTCGATCGCGGAGAGCAGCACGAGCGTGTTGTTGCGTTCGTCCGCGAAGGCCGCCACGTCGCAGAAGTTGCTGCCGCGAACCGAGCGGAGGCTCGGCGTCTGACCCGCCGGCAGTACGCGCACGAAGCGCTCCTTCGCGTAGGCGTTCGCGAGCAGCGCTCGCGCGTCTTCGGTATTCAGCGCGGCTTTGGGGCGCACGAAGATCGACGTGATGATTCCGCGCAGCGTGGGCAGCAGGTGCGGGACGAAGCTGACCGCAACACTGCGACCCGCGGCGACGCTCGCCTCCTGCTCGATCTCGGGAACGTGGCGATGTTGGTTACCGACCTTGTAGGCCCGGCAGTCATCGGCGAGTTCTGCGAACAGCAGATCCTCCTGCAGTTTGCGGCCCGCGCCCGAGACACCGGACTTGGAGTCGACGACGATGCCCTGGGTCTCGATCAGGCCGCCGCGCAGAAACGGAACCAGCGGCAGCAGCACCGAGGTCGGATAACAGCCCGGGACGGCGACCAACTCGGCGCCGCGCAATGCTTCGCGGTAGAGTTCGGGCAGTCCGTAGACCGCGGATCCGAGCAACTCGGCGGCCTTGTGCTCGCCGTACCAGGTCCGATAGGTGTCGGCATCGCGCAGCCGGAAATCCGCCGACAGATCGACTACGCGCACCCCCGCGGCGCGCAGCGCCGCAACCGTGGGCGCGGAGGCCGAGTGCGGCAGCGCGGTGAACGCGAGGTCGACCCGCTTGGCGATGCTCGCCGGGTCATTCGCTTCGAAAGCCAGATCGATCAAGCCGCGCAGCGCAGGGAACGCATCCGCGATGCACATGCCGGCGCGCTGCTCGGAGGTTGCAACCACGAGCTCGAACTTGGGATGGCGGAGCAGGATGCGCAGCAGCTCGAGGCCCGTGTAGCCGCTCGCGCCGATCACCGCGACCCGCATGATCGCTCCTCCGTCGAACCCTCAGCGCGCAGACTCTTCGCAGACCGCAACGAGAGCGCCGCAATCACATGGCCAATAAACACATGCCCATAAAAAACACATGGCCCATGAACACATGGCCAAAAAAGAAGGGGCCGTGAAACGGCCCCCTCGAGATGCTCGCCCCGATCGGGCCGACGCCTACCGCTTCGAGAACTGGAAGCGCGCGCGGGCGCCTTTCTGCCCGTACTTCTTGCGCTCCTTCTTGCGCGCATCGCGCGTGAGAAAGCCCTTCTTCTTCAGCGGTACGCGCAAATCGGCGTCGAGCTTCTCGAGCGCACGCGCGATCCCGTGGCGCAGCGCACCCGCCTGCCCCGAGGTGCCGCCGCCCGTGCAATGTGCGGTCACGTCGTAGCGGTCCTGCGCGCTGACCGTCTCGAATGCTTCCTTGATCAGGATGCAGTTCGATTCGCGGGTGAAGTACTCGTTCATCGGCTTGTGGTTCACCGTGATGATGCCCGTCCCCGGCCGCATTCGAACCTGCGCGATCGCGGTCTTTCGCTTGCCGGTTGCCTGGATGGTCTGCAGTTCAGCCAAGTTTCAACTCCTCTGGCTTTTGCGCGGCGTGGGGGTGATCGGGACCCGCGTACACCTTGAGCTTCTTTAAAATCTGTCTGGCGAGCGCGTTTTTCGGCAACATCCCGCGCACCGCGTGAGTCACGACGCGATCCGCGTGGGGTCCCTTCAGGACGTCGGCGGCGGTGCGAGACTTCAGACCGCCCACGTAGCCGGTGTGGCGATAGTAGATCTTTTGTTCGCGCTTGCGGCCCGTG
>CAZBSV010000090.1:0-10344 GCA_964494795.1 uncultured Spirochaetales bacterium
GAGCGAAGCAAAGAGTCCCGACACAAACAAGGTCAAAGACCGCGCGAAGGCGACGACCACAGACAAGCGCAAAGGCAGCAAAGCCGCGAGCTGAGCGCTGCTCCGCTCCCATCCCGAGGGCACCGAGTCTCGACCGAAGCACCGAGTCTCGACCAAAGCACCGAGTCTCGACCGAAGCACTGAGTCTCGACCAAAGCACCGAGTCTCGACGGACTGTTATACTGACGCCCCTGTTTTTCGCGGAGACAGTACACGGATGGCGGATCAGACTCGGAAGACGATCGTCGTGGACGGGCTCGCGCTCGCGCAGGACATCCGCAAGCAACTCGCCGAGGAGATCGGTCGCTACACGGCGCGCGGAAAACGCGCGCCGTGTCTCGCCGTGGTGCTCGTCGGTGACGACCCCGCGAGCGCTTCCTACATCATGGGAAAACAGCGCGCGTGTAGCCGCGTCGGTATGCATGCGATCGAGCGCCGCCTGCCCGCATCGGCCTCCGAGCAAGACGTGCTGCTCGTCGTCGAGGAGCTGAACCTGAACGACGACGTCGACGGCATCCTCGTACAACTTCCGCTTCCGAAGGGGATCTCGCCCAACAAGATCGCGGCCGCGATCGACCCCGCGAAGGATGTCGACGCGCTGCATCCGAACACGGCGGGAAAGCTCCTACTCGGCACGCCGACTCTCGCCGCGTGCACGCCGCTCGGCATCATGGAGATCCTCGACCGCTACGCGATCGAAATCGAAGGCGCCCACGCGGTCGTGATCGGACGCAGCAACATTGTCGGCAAGCCGATCTCGCTGATGTTGCTGAGCCGAAGCGCCACCGTGACGATGTGTCACTCGAAGACCCGCAACCTCCGGGAGATCTGCCGGCAGGCCGACATCCTCGTGGCCGCCGTCGGCGTTCCCCGTCTGGTGAAGGCCGATTGGATTCGGCCCGGGGCGGCCGTGATCGACGTGGGCGTGAGCAACATCGACGGCAACCTGGTCGGCGACGTCGACACCGATGGAGCGGTCGGGATCGCGAGCATCGTCACCCCTCATCGCCGCGGCGTCGGCCCGATGACGATCACGATGCTCCTGCGCAACACGCTCGCCGCGTACCGAGCCCGCACGGGCGAATGACCGCGCTCAAGCGAACCCCCCTCTACGACAGCCATCGGCGCCTAGGGGCGCGCATGGTCGAATTTGGCGGCTTCGAACTCCCCGTCCAATACACGTCGATCCTCGAAGAACACACCGCCGTCCGCGAAGCGGCAGGGCTGTTCGATGTCTCGCACATGGGTCAGATCGAGTTCGAGGGATCGGCGGCGATCGCGGCCGCCGACGGGCTGTTCAGCCGGAACCTGGCGGCGCTTCCACCCGGGCGGGTGCAGTACGGTCTGTTGTGCAACGAGAAGGGCGGCGTCGTGGACGACATCACCTGCTATCGGGTGGCCGAGGATGCGGCTTTCTGGTGCGTCAACGCCTCGAACATCGAGAAAGACTACCGCTGGCTACTCGATCACGTCCCGGCGCCACTCGGGATTCGAAACGCGAGCGACGAGACCGGCCTGCTCGCCCTCCAGGGGCCCGCGAGCGGAGCCATTCTCACCGGCCTGACGTCCTCCGACGCGCGTGGGCTGCGCCGATTCCGCTTCGCGCGTATGGAGGTGGCGGGGATCTCGGCCTTCGTTTCGAGGACGGGCTACACGGGAGCCGACGGCTACGAGATCTACGTCCGGAGTGGCGATCTCCCACAGCTGTTCGACAGCCTGCTGGGCGAGGGCGCGGCGCTCGGCCTGCGGCCCGCGGGTCTCGGGGCGCGCGACACGCTCCGGCTCGAAGCGGCCCTTCCGCTCTACGGCCACGAACTCGACGACGACACCTCGCCGCTCGCGGCCGGGCTCGAGCGCTTCCTCGACCTCGAGGCGCGCAGCTTCATCGGCGCGGATGCCATCGCCCGGGACCTCGAAACCGGTCTGCAACAGCGCCTGGTCGGCTTCGTGCTCGAGGAACGCGGCATTGCGCGGGCGGGCTGCGAGGTGGTGGACGCCGGAAAAACCGTGGGTAAAGTCACATCCGGGGGCCCCTCTCCGACACTCGGCAAGTCCATCGGTCTGGCGTACGTTCCAATCGGCCTGGCCGAGCCGGGTCGGAGATTTCAAGTGCTGGTGCGAGACCGAACGTTACGGGCGTGTGTGGTCGATACACCCTTCATTTAGCCTACCTTGGGCAAGAAGGCGGAGGACATCTTGGATTTCGAAATTCCCGATGAACTGCTGTACACGAGTGAAGACGAGTGGGTCGCAGCCGCAGACGATTGCGTCACGGTGGGCGTGACCGACTTCGCGCAGCAACAACTCGGCGACATCGTCTACGTCGAACTCCCGACCGTAGGCGAGCATTTCGCCGAGGGCGCGGCGTTCGGCGTGATCGAATCCGTCAAGGCCGTATCGGATCTCAGCACGCCGATCGCGGGCGAGGTGATCGCGATCAACGAAGACCTCGTCAACCAGCCGGAAATCATCAACGAAGAGTGCTACGGCGACGGCTGGATCATCAAGATCAAGCCATCGGAAGAAGATGCGCTCGGTGCACTCCTTGACGCGGACAGCTACCGCAAGATCGTCAGCGAGCGCATCGGGTGAAACTGTTCGCGTGATCGAAACCGCGAATGGCTGGAGGATCGCCGCCTCCGCATGCCTGCTCGTCGCAGCCAGTTGCAGCCAGGGAGACGGCAACCGCTTCAGCCCGATGGATCTGGTGGTTCCGAGCTTCAGCGATGACGATCTGCGACAGCTCGGCATGGACGCCGATCGCGAAATCCAAAAACAAGTCGAGATCATCTTCGATCCGGTCGTCTCCGGCTATCTCAACGAGCTCGGACAGGAGCTCGCGAGCCAGATCGATCCCCAGCCCTTCATCTATCGGTTTCGGGTCATCAACGCGCGCAGTCTGAACGCGTTTGCGCTCCCCGGCGGCTACATCTACATCCACAGCGAAACACTGATGCGGGTCGGAAGCGTCGACGAACTCGCCGGCGTGCTCGGACACGAAATCGCGCACGTCCAGGCGCGGCATTTCTCGAGGCGCGAATCCAAGACAGCATTACCGGGCCTGGCGGCGCGCGTGATCGGCATGGGCGCGGCCATCGCAGCCCAGGAACCGGGCCTCGCGATCGTCGGTGAGGGCGTGAACGTCTCACTCGAGATCGGATTCACCCGCGAGTTCGAGGCCGAGGCGGATGAACTGGGTGCGATCTGGGTGACCCGCGCGGGCTATCGGCCGGACGAGCTGACACACTTTCTCGACAAGATCATCGAATCCAAGAACAGTTTCCCCGACCACCTGCCGCCGTATCTCGCCACCCACCCCTTTCCCGAGGACCGGATCCGCTCGATCCAGGCCGCGGCCGCGACGCTGAACCCCAAAAGGGTGCCGGATCCGGAACTCGCCGCTGCGCTCCCGCGCGTGCAGGCGCGACTCGCGCTGCTGCTGAAAACCGGCCGCACGATTCTCGGCCAGCCCGTACCCGCGTCGGACGATCCGCGGATCGAAGGCGTGCTGAACGAGGCCAACGAACGCGCGAAGGACGGGGATTTGGACGGCGCGCTACTGCTCCTGGGTCGCATCGATGGACTCGAAGTCGGCGATCCGCGGCTGCCGTTCCGGATCGGCGAGCTGCTCTACGAGAGCCGCCGATACGACGAAGCGGTCACCAGCTATCTGCGCGCGATCGAGCTGGACGCATCGCGGGCGCTGGTCTTTTACGATCTCGGCCTCGCCTTCAAGGCGTCCCGTCAGCCGCACAGGGCCGTCTACGCCTTCGAGCAGGCCGCCCTGCGCACGAGCGAGAACAGCGATCTCCGCAAGCGCTCCGAGTGGGAGATCTTCAAACTCACCTTCGCGCCCATCGAAACGTCCGTTTTTTCCGGCGCATCGCCATTGGATGCGATTGCCGACGATGAAGAATCCGACCGCGCGGCGTTCTCGCAGGAGATTTTGCGACTCAAGTGGCGGGGCCAGCTCGGCTCGCGGTTCCGCCAATACTCCGATCAATTCAGCGTGCGCTGGATCGCACCCTCCGGAGAGACCTCCCAGGAGCTCCCCGCCAAGCGGCACGGCGTCAGCGCAATCGGATCCGAGCTGCATTTCAACGACAGGCGAGAAGCGACCACGGGCCGCTGGGCGCTGGAAGTCTTGTTGCAAGACGACGTGGTCAATCGCGAGAGCTTCGTGATCCGCGCGGAAGAAGACCCCGCGCTCGACGCGCTCTGAGCTTCGCTCGGGCTGACGCCTACTCGCCGAGTCGCTGGCGCGCGATCTCGACCCAGGTACCCGCGGGATCCAGCTGGAGGTAGCGCCTCCAATGGCCCCGCGCTTTGCGGCGCAAGCCAAGCTTCTCGTACAACAGCGCCAGACTGACGTGGGTGTCGGCGCACAGCGGGTCCGCGTTCAGCGCGACCTTGTAGTGGCTGAGCGCCAGCTGGCTGCGGCCCTCTTCCTCGAGCAGAGTCGCGAGGTTCAGATTGGCTTCGACGTGATGGGGATCGATCACGAGCGCGCGCTCGAAACACGCGCGCGAACTCGCGAGCCGATCCTGATTGAAGTAGACCGAACCCAGGTTGCAGTGCGCGTCCGCACACTCGGGATCGCATTGGATCGCGCGCTGGTAGGCGTCGATGGCTTCTCGGTAGGTGCCGCGATTCGAGTCGAGCTTGCAACCCTGCTCGAACCACTGCACGGCGGATTGTCTGCGCGCGGGACTCGTCGGGCGCGCGCCGAACACGATGGCCGCAGGTGACGCGGTCGGTCCGAATTCAAGCACGAGCTGCCCGTCGGGTTCGACGAGAACCCCGTCGTAGCGAACCACGACGCGCCGCGATCCATCCAACCAGGGCCGCAGCGATCCCAGCAGCCGATCGACATCGGGCAAGCGCTTGCGATAGGCGTCGACGCTGCGCCGAATCCGGCGCAGCGATACGCCGCGCTCGAGCAGCGACATCACCGACCGAACGCTGACGAGATCGCAAAACTCGAAATCACCGCCTTGATTGCGTGCGCTTCGGGAGCGGCGCGCAATTTCGGGCTCCAGGAGTGCAGTGCGCTCCCAGTACCGCAATCGCGCGCGCGACACCCCGGTAATCCGCGCGACATCGCCTAGCGTGTAGGTCCCCACCGCGCGGAAGAGTACATCGACTCCGCGACCGCGCCATCCAAATTTCTGCCGCCGCTGCGCGTGGAACGCCGGATGCGCGCGACGCGTACGTCCAGCAGTCAAATTTCGCCGCGATGCAGCGCGCCCGCGCGTCGCGTAGACTCCCCCGCGGAAGCGATTGCCACGCTGGTGCGGGCCGCGGACTTCAAATCCGTTGGAGGAAGTGGCGACACAGCCTCGGCGGGTTCGATTCCCGTCCGCTTCCGCCACTTCGCCGCGCCTGCTCGAAGCGCCTGATGGGCGAACGCGCGCGCAATCACGCCGACCGGTTGCTCCCGCAGTCGCGCAAGGTTGACGCAAGACCCTGAAGTTCCACTTGAACAGCGCCGACGCGCCGGATCTGTGGCTTTTCGCGCGATCCGGGAAATCGCCGCTGTGCGAGCCGAATTGCCGCTCAGCTGCGCTTTACAGCCACAGCCCCTGCGCAGGCATGGAATGCTGGGGAATCGAGCCTGGAATTCGCTGTGTTAACCTCGTTGGCGAGGGTCGTCGACGGTCCTCCAGTTTGGATCGGAGCGGCCCCGAAACCAACGGGAGAGAAGCGGCCCCGAAACCAACGGGAGAACACGCGATCGATGACAAAGCATCCCTCTGTGGTGATTCATTTCAAAGAAATCGAACACGACGAACCGCTAAGGGAATTCATCCAGAAAAGAAGCGATCACCTCGCGAACGAATTTCACGAGGTCACCAAGATCGAAATCAGCGTGGCACCAAACGGCGCCGGCTTCTTGGCGAACGGTCACGTGACAGGCAAGGGAACCGACGTCGCCACGCAGGTCGAAGCCAGCGAGATGCTGCCTGCGGTCGACTCGGTCTTCGACAAAGCCGAACGCCGACTGCGCAAACTTCACGACAAACGCATCTTCGCCCAGCGCCGTGAGGCGCAACGCGATCCGGCCAAACGACACGAAGCGAGCTAGCCCCTCGAACCCGGAACGGGTTCGAGGGGCGCCGCCAGGGAAGCGCAGCTTCCCCCGCTAGAAGCGCGCGCGCAAGGCGGCCCCTGTATGGGATCGAGCGCAATCGGCGATCGCGCTCGGCGCGCCGCACGCGACGACTTCGCCCCCGCCGGGCCCAGCCTCGGGACCCAGGTCGATGACGTAATCGGCGCGCTCGATCAGATCCAGGTTGTGTTCGACCGCGATCACGCTCGCACCGCACTCGATCGCGCGATCGAGACAGCGCACCAGAACCTGGGTGTCGGCGGGGTGCAGCCCCGTCGTCGGCTCATCGAGCACGAAGAGCATCCGCTCCGCGCGCTCGGCGAGCGCCTGCGAAAGCCGCAGGCGCTGAATTTCTCCCGACGAGAGCGCGGATAGCGGCTGGCCCAGCGTCACGTATCCGAGACCCACTTCCGCGAGCGAGCGCAGGCAGGCCGCGATCTTCTCGTCGCCTCCGAAGACGTCGAGCGCCGCGTCCACCGTCAGATCCAACACGTCGGCGATCGATCGGTTCGAGATCTTGACGTCGAGCGCCTCGCGCCGATAGCGACGTCCGCCGCATTGCTCGCAGGGCATGCGGACATCGTCGAGAAAATGCATGTCGACGACGACTTCGCCTGCCCCCTCGCAGGCGTCGCAGCGTCCACCGGGAACGTTGAATGAAAACCATCCCGGGCTGACGCCCAGCGCACGGGCCTCCCGCGTCGAAGCAAATAAGCGTCGGATGCCGTCGAATGCCTTGGAGACGGTGGCGGGATTCGAGCGCGCGCGGCGAGCCGACGGCTGCGAGTCGAGAACGACGACTTCGTCGATCCGATCCGCACCCTCGATGGCGTCGCATGCGCCGCGATCGGGCTCGCCACGCAGCTGCCCCACGAGCACCGAACGGATCAGGCTGGATTTTCCCGCGCCGGAAACACCCGTGACCGCGACGAGCTGGCCGAGCGGGATCTCTACGCTCAGATTGCGCAGGTTGTTGGCGCGCGCTCCGACGATCTTCAGCCAGCCACGAGCCTTGCGCGCTGGGCGAATCGCAGCTGCGCGAGCGAGCTTCCACTCCCCGCGCAGCGCGCGTGCTGTCTGCGAACGCTCGCAGTCTAGAATCGCTGCGATCGGACCTTCTGCGACGACTTCACCGCCGTGCCGGCCCGCACCCGGTCCGAGTTCGATGATGTGGTCCGCCGCCTTCGCGATTTCGGGATCGTGCTCGACCACCACGACCGTATTGCCCTGATCGCGAATCTTCTGCAGCACGTCGACCAGACGCGCCGCATCCCGCGCGTGCAGCCCGACGGACGGTTCGTCGAGTACATAGAGCGACGCAGTCAACGTTCCCCCGAGAGCGGTCGCGATCTGGATGCGTTGCGCCTCGCCGCCCGCGAGCGTGCGCATCGGCCGGTCGAGCGTCATGTAGTCGAGCCCCACCGCGACACAGCTCGCGACACGCGCGCGCAGGTCCTCGACGAGCCGCTTGCCTCGCGCCGCCTGCTCGGGGCGCAGTTCGAGGTCCTCGAGCCAGGCAGCCATCTCGCTGAGACTGAGCCGCGCCAGATCGCCGATGTTTCGCCCTGCCAGCTGCACGGCTCGCGCATCCGCACACAGGCGCGTGCCCTCACACTGCAAACACGCTTCGAAACCGCGGTAGCGCGCGATCAGAACGCGAGCCTGCACCTTGTAGCGCTTGCGCTGGAGGCGATCGAAGAAGCGTTTCACGCCGCGCCAGTTCTCTCCATCGCCCTCGAACACCCAATCGCGCTGCGCTTCGCTGAGCCTCTCGAACGGGCGATCCACGGGCACGCCGAGCATCCGCGCCGCCGCGAGAAGCTTCACCTGCATCTGGCGACCCGACGGCGTCACAAACGGGGCGATCGCACCCGCTTCCAGACTGAGACTCGGATCCGGAACCACCCGCTCACGGTCGAGCAACGGAATCCGGCCGAACCCCTCGCAGGCCGCGCAGGCGCCGAGCGGGCTGTTGAACGAAAACAGCGCCGGGCGCGGCTCGGTGAAGCGGCGGCCACAGCCATCGCACGCGAATCCCTCGAGGAAGCTCTCTCGCTCGCCCGCTTCGGCGATCGCCACGCAACGCCCGGCGCCGCGCTCGAACGCGCTCGCAACCGCTTCGGTCAGACGCGCGCGACTTTCCCCAGGCGACGCCACCAGCCTGTCGATCAGCAGCAGCGCGCTCGCGCGCAGCACCTCGAGCTGCCTGGGCTGGAGCTCCGATAGGTCGACCACCCTCCCCTGGTCGTCGAGCAAACGGCCGAATCCTTCGCCCAGCAGGCGATCCCGGAGCGCGCCGGCTCGCTCGCGCGCGCGCGCAATCAGGGGCGCGCCGAGCGAGACCTTCTTCCCCGCCCAGCGCTGCAAGATGCGATCCGCGACGCTCTCGGAGCTGCTGCGCTCGACCGTCCGTTCACATTCGGGGCAGCGCGTTTCGCCGATCTTGGCGAACAACAAACGCAGATAGTCGAGGATCTCGGTCGCGGTTCCGACCGTCGAGCGCACGCTCGTCACACGGTTGCGGCGCTCGATCGCGATCGCCGGAGGGAGATTCGAAATCTGATCCACGTCTGGGCGCGGCAGGCGCTCGAGAAATTGCCGCGCGTAGGTGGAAAGAGAGGTTACGAATCGGCGCTGCCCTTCGGCGTAGAGGGTGTCGAACGCGAGACTGGATTTTCCCGAGCCCGAAACGCCGGTCACCACCGTGAGCGCGCCCAGCGGAATGCGACAGCTCACGTTCTTCAGGTTGTGGGAGCGCGCATTCTCGATCGCGATATGCGCTGCGGGCCCCCCACCCTCTTCCGGCTCGCTGCGCTCCGCGGAGTCTCGCCTAGCGCCCATCCGGGCCGCAGCCTTCGGCCGGGTCGACGATCAGCGTTACGGTGATGTGGTCGCCCGTTTCGCTCTGGGCCAATTGCGAGACGCGTACGCTGGTAGTCAACAGGAAGTGATTGATCTCCTCTTCGACTTCCTTCACCAGCCCGCGGAAGACGCGACAAGTCGATGCCATCGATCAGTCCTCCGTCCGTTCCACGTGCCGCTGCGCGTCCGCCGCGTAGCGATGCTTGCCTGCTCGCGCTGCCGCTTCCGCCAACGCCCTCCACTCTTCAGGTGTCGGGCGAATTTTCGACGCCAGCGCCACCGATCGAAACAGAAAGGCGTCGCCAGCTTGGATCGCGCGACGCCGCAGCTCGGCGAGTGGATCGCTGGCCTGCGCCTTGGCGAGAAACGCGACCGCGTCGAGCTCGCGCCCCTCTTCGAGATAGGCTTCGGCGTAGCGCAATGACTGCGCGGCACTGAGTTCGCGCTCGATCAGATGCCTGCGCTCAATCGGTCTCGGTAGCTTCGATTTGCCCACGACCCCCCCAGCGCACGAGCGCGTCAATAACGCGGAATATCCGCGTCGACCGTCAGCGACCACGCTTCGATTCCGCCGGTCAAGTTCGTCACGCGCATGAAGCCCGCGCTGCTGAGCAGTTTGCAGGCCTTCGCGCTTCGCCCGCCATGGTGACAATGGACCACGACGGGTCGCTCCTTCCAATCCCGAATTTCGGCAAGACGGCCTTCGAGTTCGCCGAGCGGAATCGGTTTCGAACCCTCGATCCGCGCGCGCACGATCTCCTCCGGCTCCCGCACGTCGAGCAACAGGAAATCACTGCCACGCGCCTGCATCGACTGCACGGAGGCGGCCGACAATGCTGCGATCTCGGGTTCCGCCTCGCCGGACACGCCGCAGAATCCCGCGTAATCGATCAGTTCGGTGATGCTGGGGCGCTTGCCGCAAACCGGGCACTTCGGATCCTTCTTGAGCCGAAACTCGTTGAACTCCATCCGCAACGCATCGTATTGCACGAGCCGGCCGTAGAGGGGCTCGCCCATTCCGGAGGCGATCTTCAGCGTCTCCGTCGCCTGGATCAGCGCGATCAAGCCCGGCAGCACGCCGAGCACGCCAGCCTCCGCGCAGGACTGCACGGTACCCGGCGGCGGCGGTTCCGGGTAGAGGCAGCGATAACACGGGCCGTGCCTCGCATCGAAGACCGTGGCCTGGCCGTCGAAGCGATACACCGAACCGTGTACATTCGGCTTTCCGAGCAACACGCAGGCGTCGTTCGACAGATAGCGGGTCGGAAAGTTGTCGCTGCCGTCCACGATCACGTCGTAGCCGGCGAAGAGTTCGAGTGCGTTTTCGGAAGTCA
>CAZBSV010000091.1:0-8895 GCA_964494795.1 uncultured Spirochaetales bacterium
CCGCCGCCTGACGCGGCGCTGCGGAAAAATTGCCGCCAAAAAGGGGATCGCGATGATTGACATGGCCGCGCATGGGCGAGCCGGGGAAGCGCGATGCGCGATTCTCGCGGGGGTGCTGGTTGCCGCGTTGAGCAGTTGCCAGAGCGCCCAACACGAAACGGCCCCCGATCTGCTGCTAGTCAACGGCGCGGTGATCACCGTCGACGCGAACGACCGGACCGCGGAAGCGATTGCGATCCGTGGAGATCGGATCGTCGCCGTGGGAACCAGCGCGGAAATCGGCGCGCTCGCCGGACCGACCACGCAGCGCATCGATCTGGCGGGGCGCGCGGTCACGCCGGGGCTGCTCGACGCGCACGCGCACTTCAGTCCGGGCACGTTCAATCGGCTCGATGTGCTCGATCTGAGTTATCCGCTCGCAAAGAGCATCCACGACGTGCAGCTGGCTGTCGCTCGGCGCGCGACGGAGACTGCGGCCGGTGCTTGGGTCCAGGGGCGCGGTTGGGATGAAGGCAAGCTCGCCGATCGGCGCTTGATTTTCGCTCGCGATCTCGACGCGGTGGTGGCGGATCGACCGGTTTGGCTCAGTCACACGATGGGCCACTACGGCGTCGCGAACAGCGCGGCGCTCGCGCTCGCGAAGATCGGGCGGGACACGCCCGATCCGCCGGGCGGTACGATCGATCGGGACTCCGACGGCAACCCAACCGGAGTGCTGAAGGAAACGGCTCAGGACTTGGTGTCGGGGTTGATTCCGCCGCTGTCAGCCGAGGAGATCGATCGCGGAATTCGCGAGATGACCCGCGCGTTCAACGCCGAGTGCATGACGGGCGCAAAGGATCCCGGAATCGCGGACGCAGCCTGGGACGCGTACGGCCGCGTGCTCGCGACGGGTGACCTGACGCTGCGGGTGTTCGCGCTCTGGGAGGGAGGGCGATCGACCGACGAGGTGCGCGCGTTGATCGCGCAGCGCGCCGCGATGACGCGGCCCTACGAGTCGAGCGGCGACGATCGGCTGATCGCGGGCGGTGTCAAGCTCTACGCGGACGGCAGCGGTGGCGCGCGCACGGCCTGGATGTACGACGACTGGAACCTCGACGTGACCCGCACGGATGCTGGCAACCGCGGCTATCCGAACATCGAACCCGACGCGCTGCGCGAGATGATCCGCATGCTCCACGACGCGGGATTCCACGTGAGCACGCATGCGATCGGCGACCGCACGATCGACCTCGTCGTCGACAGCTACACCGACGCGATGCGCGAGAATCCAAAGCCCGGCCTGCGCCACGGGATCATCCACGCGAACGTGCCGACCGAGCACGCGCTCGACGCGATGGCGGCGCTGCAGCGCGACTACGACGCGGGTTACCCGGAGCCGTCGGCGAGCTTCATGTGGTGGATCGGCGACACCTACGCGGGCAATTTCGGGTCGCGGGCGCGGCGCCTCAACCCGTTTGCGAGTTTCGAAAAACGCGGCATTCGCTGGGCGAACGGCTCGGACTACAGCGTCACGCCGTTCGCCGCGCGCTATGGCATCTGGGCCTCGGTCGCGCGCGAACCCGCGCTCGGTGTTTACGGCGGCGACCCGTTCGGCCGCGAAGAGGCAGTCGACGTGCGTGCCGCGCTGCGCGCCGCGACGATCTGGACCGCCCACCAGATGTTCCTCGAGACGAAGATCGGATCGATCGAGGTCGGAAAATACGCCGACCTCGCGGTCTGGGACCGCAATCCCTACCAGGTGGAGACCGCAGATTTGAAAGACATGCAGTGCCAGCTGACGCTGTTCGCGGGCGAGGTCGTCTTCCGGGCCGAAAGCGCCCGATGAGCGCCGGCTCGCCCGCTTGAACCTCGCTGCGCACCCGCGCACCCGATTCAGCGTCGGGACGGGCTGCGAGAAAGGGCCGCGACGCGAAGAGATTCCGATCTGAGCGACCGCCGGACTATGCGAGTCGGTGCTTGTGATCCTGGGCGTGCGTCCGTGTTACGGTCCCGGCGGCGGTTCGCGTATCGGATCGAGGAGAATCGGGAATGTTTTCTCTCGCAGGGCTCAGTGCACTCATCACCGGCGGCACCGCGGGCATCGGGTTGGCGGCGGCGCGGCGCTTCGCGAGGGCCGGCGCGCGCGTCGTGATCGTCGGCCGCCGCAACGCTGCGGAGCTCGCGGACGCGTTGGGCGGAGAATTTTTGCGCGCTGACGTCGCAGACGAACACCAGCTGCGCGCCTGCTTCGAGCAGGCGGAGGCCCGGGTCGGAAAGCTCGACATCGTGATGAACAATGCGGGTATCAGCAATACCGGCCCGAGCATCGCCGAGCAGGACGCCGCCGAGTTCCAGCGCGTGATCGACGTCAACCTGAAAGCGGTCTACAACGGTTTGCGCTTTGCGCCGCCGCACATGAACGATGGCGGATCGATCATCAACACGGCGTCCGATGCCGCCACGCTGAGCTTTCCCGGTTACGCGCAGTACTCGGCGACCAAGGCCGCCGTCTGCAGCCTGACGCGGGTGGCCGCGATGGAATTGGTGCCGCGCGGAATCCGGGTCAACGCGATCTGTCCCGGCTCGGTGTGGTCGGAGATGTTGCCTCCCGATCATCCCGAGGTTGCGATCAGCGAGAGACTCACCCCGATGGGCCGCGTTGGCGAACCCGAGGAAATCGCGGCCCTGTGTCATTTTCTGGCTGCTCCGGACTGTCGCTACCTGACCGGCCAGTCGATCTACGTAGACGGCGGCAATACGGTTGGATTCGCCGCCCGTACGTTAGAGGCGTTGACGCGCTAATCGCTCGAGGCGCTGACCCGCGAGTCGCGTTAGAGGCGTTGACGCGTTGATCGCTCGAGGCGCTGACCCGCTAGTCGCGCTAGAGGCGTTGACGCGCTGATCGCCGCATCGGCGAGAGTGGGTCCGCGAGACCCCCGATCGGCGCTGCTGAATCGCTTTGGCGAAGCGGATCGGCGCGCGTACCCTCCCGCGCGCGTGGGTCAAGACGCCGGATTGAATCTTCGGGGGGATCGCGATGCCGACCGCCTTGCAAGCCGTTCTGCTTCTCGCAATTTCGAACTCGTTCATGACGTACGCCTGGTACGGGCACCTGCGCGATTTCGGTCACAAGCCGTGGTATCTCGTCGCGCTGATCGCGTGGGGGATCGCGTTCTTCGAGTACCAGTTCCAGGTGCCCGCCAACCGGATCGGCTACACGGCGCTCACGTTGCCGCAGCTCAAGATCCTGCAGGAGGCGATCTCGCTGCTGATCTTCATACCTTTCTCGGTGTTCTACATGCGCGCTCCGGTCGGCGCGGATTACCTGTGGGCTTCGCTGTGCATCCTGGGCGCGGTTTTCTTCATCTTCCGCTCGTCGTGGCTCGGCGTGCCGGGATAGGCAAGGGCGCGCGCTCAACCGAGCGACGCGATCTCGCTCGCCTGCGGGGTATCGGGGGCGAGGCGGCGCCCGCCAGGCGCGAAGTAGTGGATCCGCGCGAGTCGCTTGCGGTGGAGGAATGCGTCGAGAGAGGTCTTGAGTACGCCGAAGCCGTAGCGGACCGAGCGCGGGAAGTTGATTGAGGAGGCTTCTTTGAAGTAGGCGGTCGGGCAGCTGACCTCGCCGACCTTGAAACCCGCGAGCAGGATCTGCGCGAGCATCTGGTTGTCGAACACGAAGTCGTCGGAGTTCTCGAGCAGCGGTAGGGTTTCGAGCACCTCGCGCGAGAATGCGCGGTATCCCGTGTGGTACTCGGAGAGCTTGGCGCCCGTGAAGACGTTCTGGATCGCGGTGAGAACGCGATTGGCGATGTACTTGTAGAGCGGCATCCCGCCCGCGAGCGCATCGCCTCCGAGCACGCGCGACGCGAGCACGGCGTCGAATGGGCCATCCGCGATTAAACCGATCATCGCGGGCAGCAACTTGGGTGTGTACTGGTAGTCGGGGTGGAGCATGATGACGATGTCGGCGCCGAGGCGAAGCGCTTCGGTGTAGCAGGTCTTCTGGTTTGCCCCATAGCCGCGGTTGGTCGCGTGGACGAGGGTTCGCAAACCAAGGCGCCGCGCGATCGCGACGGTTTCGTCGCCGCTCGCGTCGTCGGTGACGACGACCTCGTCGACCATGTCGAGCGGGATCTCGCGGTAGGTGCGCTCGAGGGTCTTCGCGGCGTTGTAGGCCGGCATCACGACCGCGATTTTCTTGCCGTGGAACAATTCGGATCGCTCCCCTTCAGGCGGCCATCGGAGCTAGACTGACCGGCACTCGCTGCCCGGGTGGCGGAATGGTAGACGCGGGCGACTTAAAATCGCCTGGCCAAGAGCCATGCAGGTTCGAATCCTGCCCCGGGCACCGTGCGCCGCTGCCGCCGTTTCGATCACAACGAAAACTTTTTCGGGCGAGCGCTCACGTTTCCAGCGCATCTTCGCCGATGATCGCGCGCACTTCGTCGGCCTCGAGCAGCTCCTCGAGCGCATCCCGATCGAGCAGCGTGGTGCGTTGGTAGTCGCGTTCGGGAACCTCGAGCTCGAGCCGGTAGATCTCCCGCGGCGACCGGAACACGCAGCGGACGCGCAGGCTCGCGCCGTCGCCCGCCGCGAGGATCTCGTCGCGCAGCGAGTCGAGCAGGCGTTGCGAACGGCCGCCGACGGGATGTGTCAGCTCGCGACACGCGGCCGGTGGCGCGGTCGTGCGCGCAGGGCTGCGTCCGACCCGATGGCGATACGCGATCTTGAACGATCCCGGCGGACGCATGAACGAGAAGCATACCGACCCGGACGCGCGCGCTTCAACCGAATGCGTGCTCATCCGGCGTCGGGGCTGCAATCGGACTCAGTCCTGCTCGCCTTCTTCGTCGCCCGATCGACAGTCGAGGTACGCCTCGAGCGCTTCGAAGTGCTCGGATGCGCCTCCCAGGAATTCGATCCCGACGCCGGCCTGATTTTCGCGTGGATTCGCACTCACGGTCCGCTTCACCCAGGCGACGCGGCCGATCGCCTCCAGCGGTTGGCCGGTCGGCAGTTTGATCTCGATCAGCACCCGGCGGCCCGGATCGAACGGCTCGGCGGTTTTCACGAACAGGCCCCCCCGCGACACGTTCTCGCAGGTCTCCTGTAGCGACCGGAAGAACGGGCGCCCCGTCCAGGGGTCTCGCTCGGGCTCGATGCTGGAGAGGCGAACCGCGATTCCGGTGGCGATGCGCTCGTGGCGTCGCTTGACTTGATTCGAAAGCGTTTCAGACATGATTCAGCCCCCTCTCATTCCCCGAAACCGGCAACTTATCGGCAGCTCGCCCGAGCCGGCTTGAGGGGCGAATGCGTCCGCGGAGTCTTTCGCCGAGCCGCTGGGTGCGAGAAACCCCAGCGGACCTCGAGGCGCCTCGCCAGCTCCCCGGCGCTGCGCATTTCGCGCTGCTCTGCGCCGAGCGCTCGAGCGCCGATTCGGCTCGCAGCTCGCCCGCTCAGCGCCTCAAGCGGCTGCGTCTGCGGGTCGAAGAAGCTGCCTGTAGCGCTGCCGGTCGGCTTTGTCCGGTGGGGTCTGCTTCTGGGGTGGGAGAAGTATGGACAAGCTCGTCTTTCCTTCCAATCAGGCGGCGCGTCTCGGCTTGAAGGAAGGAGAATCCGTGCGGCTGCTCGCGTCTGGATCCAAGACGATCCTGCTCGAGCGCGTGGACGCGCAGGCGTCCGAAGCTCTTCCCTGGGATCGGGATCTGGTGCTCACCGCCGACGTCAAGTCGTTTTCGCTCGCCGACGTCCTACACCTCGTCCACGCCTCGTCGAAATCGGGCTTTCTCTTCTTCGAAAACGGCGACCACGTCAAATCCGTGTACCTGCATCGCGGTGAAGTGATCTTTGCGACCTCGAATCAAAAGTTCGACCGCCTCGGCGATTGCCTCGTGAGATCGGGTTTGATCACACCGGCCCAGTTCACCGAAGCGCTCAACGCCTATACGCCGAAGAGCCAGTTCGGCAGGATCCTCGTGGAGCGCGAATTCCTGACCCCGCGCGACCTCTGGGGCGGCGTGAAGCTGCAGGTCGAAGAAATCGTGCGCTCGCTGTTCTCTTACGGGTCCGGCTCGGTGATCTTCTGGGAGGGAGAAGTCCGACCCGACAACGTGGTGCGACTGTCTCTCCCGACCCGGCGTCTGATCGCGCAGGGCCTCAAGCGGCGCGACGACCTGCTCCGACTCGTGGCCTGGCTCGAGACGCCGCGCGTGCGGGTCGAGATCGCCGACGAGGCTCCGCAGCAGCTCGGGGAGACCGAGCGCGCGTTGCTCGACGCGATTCGGGCTGGGGGCACGTTCCAGGAGCAATGCCGCCGCGCAGGCGTCGAACCCGTCTGCGGAGCGCGCACCATCCAACAGCTGCGCGTAGCAGGCGCCGTGGCGGTCGTGCGCGAAGACGATTCGACTGCTTCGGGTGCGGCCGATGGCGCGATCAGCGACGAAGAGGCCGTTCGCGAGTGCGTCATGTTGCACGTCAAGCTGCTCGCTGAATTCACCGCGCCGATCGTTGCCGTGGAAGGGCAGGCGGGGATCCGCGAGCGACTCCAGCGGATCATCGATGACACCGCGCAGCGCTATCCCGAGCTGCTGTCGGACCTGACGCTGGGGCCGGGTGCGGTGCTCGACCCGGACGTCGTGACCCGCCGCGCGCTCGCGTATCCCGGCGAGCGCGAACGAGAAGTCCGGTTGGCGCTCGGCGAACTGGTCTCCTATCTCGAATTCGAGCTGATGAACCACCCGAGCATCGCGCGGCCCGAAGAGTTCCTCGAGGGCTTGGAAGATCTGCGCGCCCAGCTCTGAGCACACCGCAGACTCGGCCGAGCACGCTGGCAACTCGCGCGCGGCTGCGGTCCGCGCGGGGCGGCTAGTATCCGCTGCATGGCACATTCCGGCCGCGGCTCCGACAGGCGGGATTCGAGAGGCAGCGAACAGCTGACCGGCGTTCACGCGCCGATGGAGGCGATTCGCGCCGGCCGCCGCAAGCTTTGGCTGCTGCGGGTGCGGCAGGGCCATCAACGGCCGGAAGTTGCCGCTCTCGTCGCGGCGGCTCGCGAGGCGGGTGTTCCCATCCAGCTGGTTGGCGAGCACGAGTTGGCGCAAGTCGCCCCCACGGGTTCCAACCCGCAGGGAGTCGCCCTCGAGGCGGAGCCGCTCCCCGAGCTCTCGCTCGAGGGTCTGCTGCAGTCGATCGAGCGGGAGGATCCCACGCTGGTCGCGTTGGATGGAGTCGAAGACCCCCAAAATCTCGGCGCGATCGCGCGGGTCGCGGACGGCGCGGGCGTCGCGGGCCTGCTGCTGCCGCGCCGCCGCAGCGCGCCTCTCAGCCCCGCGGTTGCTCGCGCGAGCGCGGGGGCGATCGAGTGGCTGCCCTGCGCCCGCGTGCCGAATCTGCCACGCGCCCTCAATGAACTGAAATCAAAGGGGTTTTGGATTTTTGGCAGCGAGCCCGAGGCAGAGTTGGAGCTGTACCAGCTGCCGGATCGCGCGCTCGAGGGCAAGCGTGTCGTGGTCTTCGGCGCGGAGGGTCGCGGAGTGCGGCGGGGAGTCGATCGGGTGCTCGACTACCGGGTGCGGATCCCTCTCGATGGCCGGGTCGCCTCGCTCAATGTCTCGTCGGCCGCGGCGGTCGTATTATTCGAGCTAAATAGGCGATCTAAATTGGCAACTTTGGCCTGATTGCCATATAAATAGGCGGGTTTTCTCAGTCTCCCGTTGATGAGGGGTCGCGGGGGCGCACGTCAATCACCGTTCGATCGCCTATTACAGGCTGGCGTAGCTCAATTGGCAGAGCAGCTGATTTGTAATCAGCAGGTTGCGGGTTCGAGTCCCATCGCCAGCTCCAGCTCCGGCGAAGCATCGATCGGAAATGCGAAAGCGAATGTTGAAATCGATTGGCACAAAGATCAACGCGCGACACATCGTAGTGATCCGAGTCAATCAGGTCGGACTGGCGGAACGAAGGTAACGGCGAATCGGACATCTGACATTCACATCCACAGCGCTGGAGCGCTCGGCACGCGGGTGGAGCGAGCTGGGAACCGATCAGCTGCGCGATGGGGATTTCCGTGCGCGCGATTTTTGCGTTCAAAGGGCTTTGACGAATTGGAGAGGTACCGAAGTGGTCAAACGGGGCAGACTGTAAATCTGCTGGCTATGCCTTCGGAGGTTCGAATCCTCCCCTCTCCACCACGGAGAGCACCGCGACTTGGGGTTCGGATCGGGATTCGGATCGGGATTCGGCCGGGAATTCGGCCGGGAATTCGAACTGGAAGCTTCGAATCGCTGCGGGGGCGGGACGTGCCGGGTCGAGCGGATTTTCTTCGGGAACTCGAACCTTCGGGCGCTTGGCGTTTGATGAACGCGGCCGGTTCGAAAACGGTATTGGGTGGAAGCGCGCGGGCGGGAATAGCTCAGCTGGCTAGAGCACGAGCCTTCCAAGCTCGGGGTCGCGGGTTCGAATCCCGTTTCCCGCTCCACGCGCCCGAGTGTACAGGGCCCATGTAGCTCAGGTGGTAGAGCGCGTCCTTGGTAAGGACGAGGTCGGCGGTTCAAGTCCGCTCGTGGGCTCCAGAACTTGGAGATCGAGCAGCAAGGGGTGATCAGCAGAGTTTCGGTCGATCGATCAACGCTGTGGCCGACTCATCAACGGGAACAAAAGCAGCGCTTCGCCACGACGCTGGCCGAGGCGGGGAACGAAGAACCAAGGGGCAAGAACCAAGGAGCAAGAACCAAGGGGCAAGAACCAAGGGGCAAGAACCAAGGGGCAAGAAAACAGGAGAATAGGCGGGGCGATATGGCCAAGGCGAAATTCGAGCGTACGAAGCCGCACGTGAACATTGGGACGATCGGTCACGTGGACCACGGGAAGACGACGCTGACAGCGGCGATCACTCAGCGTCAGGCCCACAAGGGT
>CAZBSV010000092.1:0-7676 GCA_964494795.1 uncultured Spirochaetales bacterium
AGGGTCCTGCTCGAGGAGTTGAAGCTGCGGTCCGCGATCCCGCGCGAGTTCACAGCCGGCCGCGCGGTGCTCGAGCTGAGCGCCGCTCAAGCGCCGAGCGAGGTTTTGGCTGCGCTTCAGAGTTCGCTCGCCGATCGGATGCAGCTGGTGCCGCTCAGCGTCGAGGCCGACGAGCTGCGCGTGCGGGTCGAACTGCGCGTCGTCGAGGCGCCGGAGGCGCCGTCCGACGAGCCTGCTCCGATTGACACGCCCGATCCAAATCGGTATTGAATTCGCGTCCTTAGGGATCATGATGGCACGTAGCTCAGTGGGAGAGCGCCGCCTTGACACGGCGGAGGTCGGCGGTTCGAAACCGCCCGTGCCAACCACCCATACGAATGGAGGCGGCCCCGAATCCGCTTGGGCCACGCAATTGGGCGAGCAGAGCGAGATCTGCGGATTGGGCGAGCAGAGCGAGATCTGCGCTGCCCGGCGGCCCGGGAATGCGAACGCGCCATGTGGCTCCAACTGCGATGAGTGAAATTCAAATCCGGCTACCGGACGGCAACACGCGCGCTGTGCCCGCGGGCTCGACGCTCTTGGATGTCGCCGCGAGCATCGGAAAGGGACTCGCTCGCGCCGCGCTCGCGGGCCGCATCGATGGGCGCATCACCGACTTGCGCACCCCTATCGAGGCCGATGCTTCCGTCGAAATCGTCACCGCCAAGGACCCCCAGGGCGGCGAAGTGATCCGCCATTCGGCCGAGCACGTGATGGCCGACGCCGTCAAGCGCCTGTTCCCGAGCGCGCAGGTCGATGTCGGACGCACGGACCACAGCGAGAAGTTCCAATACGACTTTCTCGTCGAGCAGCCGTTCTCGCCCGAAGACCTCGAGAACATCGAAAAGGAGATGTGGAAGATCCTGGCCGAGAAGTCGGAGTTCGTGCGCGAAGTGATGAGCCGCGCAGAAGCCGAGGCGTTCTTCAGCGCGAGAGGCGAGAGCCTGAAAGTTTCGCGGCTCGCGGACATTCCCGAAGGCGAGGCGATCACGATCTTCCGCCACGGCGAGTTCGCCGACCTGTGTCGCGGACCTCACGTTCAGCGATCCGATCAGATCGGCGCGTTCAACCTGATCGAGTCCGCGGGCGCCTATTGGCGTGGAGACGAGAACAATCCGATGCTCCAGCGGATCTACGGGATCGCGTTTGCGACCGAGAAGGAACTGCGCGAGCACCTCGTGCGGGTCGAAGAGGCGCGACAGCGCGACCATCGACGCGTCGGCGCGGCGCTGAATCTCTTCTTCACCGATCCGATCGCACCGGGCTCGCCGTTCTACCTGCCCAAGGGCATGCTTCTCTACAACGGACTCGTGGATTTCATCCGATCCCTCTACCCGAAGTACGGCTTCAGCGAGGTCATGACGCCGCAGCTGTTCCGCACGGAACTCTTCAAGACCTCCGGCCACTACCAGCTTTTTCGGGAAGACATGTTCCTCCTGGAGGGCGACGAAGGCGAAGAACTCGGCGTGAAGCCGATGAACTGCCCCGGGCACTGTCACCTGTTTTCGACCGAAAAACACTCCTACCGCGAGTTGCCGATTCGCTTCGCGGAGTTTTCGCGGCTGCACCGCAATGAGCGCAGTGGAACGCTCACGGGCCTGTCGCGGGTGCGGTCGATGGCCCAGGACGACGCGCACGTCTTCTGCGAACCCGAGCAGGTGAGCGCGGAACTGGACGCCTTCTTCGCGCTGACCCGCGAGGTCTACCAGGCGCTCGGTCTCGCGGGAGCCGAGGTCGCGGTTTCGACCCGCCCGGCCGAGTTCAGTGGCGAGCCAGCCGACTGGGAGGTCGCCGAGCGGCAGCTCGTGGGGGCGGTCGAGCGAGCCGGCTACGCGTGCTCGATCAAGCCCGGGGGGGCGGCCTTCTATGGCCCCAAGATCGAGTGCGATTTCCGCGACGTGATGGGCCGGGCCTGGACGCTCTCGACCCTCCAGGTCGACGTTTCGATGCCCGGGCGCTTCGGGCTGCGCTACGTCGGGCGAGACGATAAGCTCCACCAACCCGCAATGCTGCACCGCGCGATTCTGGGCTCCCTCGAGCGCTTCATCGCGCTGTATACGGAAATGACCGGCGGGGACTTTCCATTCTGGTTGGCGCCGGTTCAGGTTGCTCTGCTAACGATTGGCGAGCGCCATCTGGAGTACGCGGGGCGGGTTCAGGTGGCGCTCGCGGCCACCGGGATCCGGGTTTATCTCGATACGCGAAACGAAAAGCTCGGATACAAGATCCGCGAAGCCGAAGTCCAGAAGGTCCCGCTGATGCTCGTGGTGGGCGATCAGGAAGCGGCCGATGGAACCGTTACGCCGCGTTACCGGCGCGGATCGAAGCAGTCGAATCAACCCATCGCGCTCGACGTGATGGTCAACGAGCTCGCAGCGGATGCGCGCAAACGGCGTGTATCGCGCCCGGAGGATTGAGGTATCGCCGACTTTCGGAAGGCTGGGAACAAGGAGGACGTGCCCCGCATGAACGAGTTCATCGTCTCGTCGGAGATCCGCGTGATCGCGGACGACGGCGAGCAGCTCGGCGTGATGACTCCTTCGGCTGCCTTGGCGCGCGCGCAAGAAGTAGGTCTCGACCTGGTCGAGGTCGCCCCCGGCTCGAAGCCCCCGGTCTGCCGGATCATGGACTACGGGCGCTTCAAGTACGAACGCAAGAAGAAGTTGGGGAAGAACAAGGGGCACACGGCAACCCTCAAGGAGGTGAAGCTGCGACCCCGAACAGACCAGCACGATCTCGATTTCAAGATCAAGAACGCGCGGCGCTTCCTGCTCGAAGGCGACAAGGTGAAGGTGACGGTGATGTATCGCGGTCGCGAGATGGTGCATCGCGAATTCGGCTACCGGCAGCTCGAGCAAGTGAAGCAGCTGCTCAGCGAGATCGCGAACGTCGAGAATCCGCCGCGCATGGAAGGTCGGTTTTTGTCGATGATCCTGATTCCGAATCGCGAAGCCGTCGCGGAGGTCCGGCGCACGCAGATCGCCGAGGCGCCCGAGACGGGCATGCGGGGTGAGGAGAGCGACGTGGCGGCGGCTGCCGATAGCGACGTGGCGGCGGCTGCCGATAGGCTGGAAGTCGAAAGAGAAGCGATGGGAGACGAGAGCCACCAATGAGCGACCCTCTCCGGAGGGCGCTAGCAGGCGGGTGATAAGGGATCCAACATGCCGAAGGTCAAGACCCATCGCGGTGCCGCAAAACGCTTCAAGAAGACTGGCACCGGGAAGATCGTGAGGGCGCATCGCAACAAGCAGCACATCCTCACGAAGAAAACCACCAAGCGAAAGCGCCATCTGCGCAAGGATGCCCTCGTCGATTCAGTCGATGAGAAGCGCATCAAGCAGATGATTCCGTACCTCTAGCTGGCGGTCTTGCGACCCGAGGGATCGAAAAAGGGGAAGTGAAATGCCGCGAGTCAAACGAGGCGTCGCAGCGCGCAAGCGCCGCAATCGCGTTCTCGATGAAGCCAAGGGTTACTACGGCGCGCGAAGCAAGCTGCTGAAGACGGCGAAAGAGGCCGTCGCGCACGCCTGGCGTTACGCGTACCGCGATCGCAAGCAGAAGAAGCGCATCTTCCGGGCGCTCTGGATCACCCGCATCAACGCGGGTGCGCGCGAACACGGCCTGTCGTACAGCCGGCTCATCAACGGGCTCAAGCTCGCGAACGTCGAGGTCGACCGCAAAATCCTCGCCCAACTCGCTGTGACGGACCCGAAGGCGTTCGGCGCGCTGGCCGATCTCGCGAAGTCACACTCCGCCTAGTCGCCGGGGCGTCGATGCCGGCCGGAGTCGACAACCTCGAGCGGCTGGAAGAAGCAGCTCGCCGCGAGATCACCGCCGTCGCGACCCTGCAGGCGCTCACCGAAGTGCGCGCGCGCTATCTCGGCAAGAAGGGCTCGGTGGCCGAGGTGTTGCGCGGTATCGGTGAACTCGACGCCGACGCGCGCGCCCGGGTCGGTCAGGTCGCGAACACCACCAAAACGCGGATCGAAGCCGCGGTCGCCGAGAAAAGGCTTGCGCTCGAGCACAGCGCGCGCGATCGCGCGCTCCAGTCCGAGCGGCTCGACATCACACTGCCCGGCGCCGAGGAACCTCGCGCGGGTCGGCTGCACCCGGTCACGCGCGTGTTCCGGGACATGGTCGAGTTCTTCGGCTCGATGGGATTTTCGATCGAAGAAGGCCCCGAGGTCGAGACCGAGTATCACAACTTCGAAGCGCTGAACATTCCGAAGCTGCACCCGGCGCGCGACGAGCAGGACACCTTCTACGTCGAGAGCGGCAACGCGCTGCGCCCGCACACCTCGAACGTCCAGATCCGAGCCATGTCGGGCCGCACCCCGCCGTTTCGATTCATCGCTCCGGGTCGCGTCTACCGCCACGATCTGAGCCCGCGCCACTACCCGATGTTTCACCAGATCGAGGGCTTCCTGGTCGACGAAAGGGTGACGTTCGCGGACCTGAAGGGAGTGCTCTACGCGTTCGGCCGCCACCTGATGGCGGACGAGATCGAGCTGCGCTTTCGCGCCAACCATTTTCCGTTCACCGAACCCTCCGCCGAGATGGACTACGCGTGTCGGCTCTGCGAACGCAAGGGTTGCGGGGTTTGTTCGGATAGCGGCTGGATCGAGTGGGGGGGCTGCGGGATGATCCATCCGCGCGTGCTCGAAAACTGCGGCATCGATTCCGACCGCTACCAGGGTTTCGCATTCGGGATGGGCGTCGATCGCACCGCGCTGCTGCGTTACGGCATCCCCAACATCCGGTTGCTCTTCGAAGGGGATCTGCGCGTGTTGGAGCAGGTCTGATGCGGCTATCTCTCGACTGGCTCGCGGAGTTCATCGACCTGCCGTCGGACGCCGAACTCGTCGAGCGCCTGACGCTCAGCGGCTTCGAAGACGTCGCGATTGCGGCGACGGGACCGGATCTCTCGCAGCTGCGCGTGGGGCGCGTGAGCGAACGCGCGCAACACCCGAATGCGGATCGACTCTCCGTCTGCAAAGTGGACCTCGGCGACGGCGAGCCGGTCGATGTCGTCTGCGGCGCGCCGAACGTGGCTGCAGGCCAGAAGATCGCGTTCGCGCCGGTGGGTGCGCGGCTTCCCGACGGGACGATCCTGACGCGCGCCAAGATTCGCGGCGTCGTTTCGAGCGGAATGATCTGTTCGAGACGCGAACTCGGGCTCGGCGACGACCACGAGGGAATCCTGGTGCTCGACGCCGCCGCGCGGGTAGGTGCGCCACTGCTCGAGGTGATCTCCGCGGGCGCGCGCGAACTGGAAGTCGGCATCACGCCGAACCGCGGAGATGCGGCGTCGCTGCTCGGATTGGCGCGCGAGGTGCGGGCGCTGTTTGGCGGCGAACTGCGCGAGCCGCCGAGCGAGCCGCCCGAGACCGGGCCTGCCGCGGCGGACGCGGTTCGGGTCGAGATCGAAGCCGCGGGCGATTGCCATCGCTATGTGGCGCGCGTCGTGCGGGGCGTGCGCGTCGGCGCCTCGCCCGCTTGGTTGGTCGAGAAGCTCGCGGCATCGGGGTTTCGCTCGATCAACAACGTGGTCGATGTGACGAACCTCGTGCTGCTGGAATTTGGTCAGCCGCTGCACGCGTTCGACCTCGCGAAGCTGCGCGGCGGCGTCATCAAGGTGCGCCGCGCGACGTCGGGCGAAAAACTCGTCACGCTCGACGGCGAGACGCGCGAGCTTTGCGCAGAAGATCTGGTCATCGCAGATGCCGAGCGCGCGATCGCGCTGGCCGGCGTGATGGGGGGCGTGAGTACGCAAATTGGCGATGCCAGCAGCGACATTCTGATCGAGAGCGCGCACTTCGATCCCGCTCGCGTTCGCCTTGCCGCCAAGCGCTGCGGTTTGAAGACGGAGGCTTCGTATCGATTCGAGCGCGGCGTCGACCGGCTCGGCGCCCAGCGCGCGGCGGACCGCGCGGCGCGCTGGATGGCCGAACTCGCGGCCGGACAGGTTGCGACGGGCAGCGTCGTCGCCGAGGGCGCGGCGCCGGCCTCGACCGATGAGATCCACTACCCGACCGACCGCGCGAACAAATTGCTCGGCACCGCGCTCTCGAAAGCAGAAATCGCGTCGCTGCTCGAGCGGGTCGGTGTGCGCTGCGCGCCCGGCGCGGCAGACGAGCTCATCTGCTCGATCCCCTCGCATCGCACGGATCTGCACCTCCACCAGGACCTCACGGAAGAGGTCGCCCGGATCCACGGCTACGACCGGATTCCGATCAGCGAGCCGATTGGCGTGCTGCGCGGAGTGCGGCCGCCGCGGCTCTGGGATATCGCGGAGCGCTGCCGGGATGCCCTGGCTGCGGCGGGCATGATCGAGTGCCAGACGCTGCCGTTCCTGAGCGCCGACTGGCTCGGCGCCCTGCAGCTGCCGGCCGACGACCCCCGGGGCCGCGCGACGAAGCTCGTGAATCCGATTCGAGAGGAGGAGCCGCTGCTGCAAACCACGCTGCTCCCCTCGATGCTTCGGCTCGTTCAGCAAAACCGCAGCCGGCAGCTCGACCGCGTCGAGATCTTCGAGCTGGCGCGCGTGTTTCGCACGGACGCGCCTTCGAGCTGGGGCGAGGGTCTGCCCGCGGAGTCGCTGAGTCTCGCCGCGGCGCTCACGGCACGCGAAAATCCCGGCCTGTGGGAGTCGCCGACCCCCGTCCCGCTCTTCTTCAAGCTCAAGGGGGTCGCAAAAAAGCTTTTGAGCCAGCTGGGTTATGTGGCATGGTTTCCGGGCGACAAGCTTCCGCCCTATCTGCACCCCGGGGCCGCGGCGGCGATCGAGGTAGCGGGAGTCCGAGTCGGATCGATCGGCGAGCTGCACCCGGACGTGGCGAAGGCGTTCTCGGTGGACGTCGCTTGCGCGGTGATGGAGTTGGATCTTGGCGCACTTGCGGCGTTGCCCGAGCAGCAGGTTCGATTCCGCGAATCGTCGCGACAGCCGAGTGTGCGGCGCGACCTCGCGGTGGTGGTCGACCTCGAGCAACCTGCGGGAGCGGTGCTCGAGGCGATTCGAAAGAGCGGCGGAAACGACTTGATCTCAGTGGAGTTGTTCGATCGCTATGCGGGAAAGGGAGTCGCTGACGGGCGCGCCAGCCTTGCGTTTCGCCTGGTCTTCCAGCGCTTCGATCGGACGCTCAAGGACGAAGAAGTGACGCAGGCGACCGATCGCATCGTCAAGATGCTGGCTCATCGGTTCAGGGGAGAGCTCCGCTAGTGAGTATTGACGGAGGAACACGTATGACGAAGGCGGACATCGTCGAACAGATCTACGAGCAGGTTGGATTCTCGAAGAAAGAGTCCGCGGAACTCGTGGAGAAGGTTTTCGACGCCATCAAAGCGACGCTCGCCGACGGTGAGAAGGTGAAGATCTCGGGATTCGGGAACTTCGTCGTGCGAGGCAAGAATTCCCGCAAGGGACGCAACCCACAGACCGGCCAAGAAATCCTGCTCGAGGCGCGCAAAGTTCTCACCTTCAAACCCAGTCTCGTGCTAAAGAATCTCTTGAACGGTGAGGAATCGCCGTCGCGTGGAACGAGCTTTGGCGGAACTGGATCTCTGGGTTAGGGGTAGGGGCGAGGGCAGGATTAGGGTTACGGCTAAGGCTTCGAAGTGGAGCCTCGAAGTGGAGCCTC
>CAZBSV010000093.1:0-3000 GCA_964494795.1 uncultured Spirochaetales bacterium
GCCTGGCGTGACGGCGAGGTGGACGTGCTTCCACCCGATCTCATTTCGTTGATCGACGCACCATCAGGCGAGGCAATCGCCAATCCCGAATTCGAGCGGGGGATGCAGGTGGTGGTGGCCGGGTTCCGCGCTCCCGACCTCTGGCGTACTCCCAAAGGGCTGGATCTGTTCGGCCCGCGGCACTTCGGCTACGAATACGACTACGTTCCGATCGAGCATCTCCGGTCGCGCTAGATCGCGCGCGGTGATTCGCCTGCCGGGAACGTTTGTCGAGTCCCGAAACATCGAAGGCCCAGAGCACGCCTCATACGTGATCTTCCCCGAGTTTTGTTGGCACCCTGAAAGGAGTGGATCATAACCACTCGAGAGGAGTCAGGGATGAGCAACAAGCGCCGCCAGTTCAGTCGCGATTTCAAGATGGAAGCGGTCCGGATCGTCATGGAGGGCGGGCAATCGGCCAGTGCCGAAAACGCAGCTTCTTTTTTCTATTGACCTGAAGACGCGGACGAGCCCCCGGGACGCAAGTCCCGGGCGCTCACTCCCGCTCACGCGAGACCTGCCTACGGGATCGAGATCGTGTTGCCGTAGATGTTCTGGTCGAACCCGCCCGCGTTCGGGCACGTGTTGACCAGGTCCGCGTTCAGGCACATGTGCACGTCGAAGCCGTCCTGCGTGGTCTCCCGCGGGTCATCGCCCGGGACGACGTCGCGGTTATCGGTCCACGTCATGTACCCGAAGAGCGACCCTCCACCGACGTCGACGAGCTGGATCCAGTTGTAGTCGCCGAGGAATGGCACGCTGCGAGCGTCGAACAGCTCGTACTGCGGCTGCTGAGCGACGCTGGACACCCGCATCGCGTTTCCGAACGAGGTCCCATTGGTCGACACAGCCACGTACGTGTTCAGCACATCAGTGCCGCAGGCCGTCGCGTCGGTCGTGTTCCCCACGGGCAGCTGGACGCTGTAGCAGGGATCGACGCGGCTGTCCTGCCACACGACCGCCAGGCGTCCAGCGAGCGCGTCGCCGTCCGGGAAGTACTGATGTCCAACAGGGCTGTTGCTCACCTTCACTGGATTGCTCCAGGTCGCACCGTTGTTGATCGTGCGCGAGACCCACGCGAACGACTGGCCGACGTTGTTCCCGCCGAAGCCGGCCGACCGGTACGTCGTAACGCTCGGCACGACCGTGGCGGAGTCGACGGCCTGGAAGATCGCGAACACGCCCGGCAGCGCGCCCGTCGGATCCGAGGTGATCCGCGGTTCGAGCGGCACCCGGTGGAACACGAAGCCCGACGGGCACAGGTCGATGCCGTCGCCGCAATCGCGCGCCCCATCGAACGGGTTGTATGCCACGAGGTTCCTGATCTTCTGCTGCTTCGAGAACGTGAGGCCACCGTCCGTCGAACGCGCGAACGAGACGCCGAATCTCTTGCGAAACGAGCTGAATTCGAAGTCACGCCAGATCACGTACACGTCGCCGTCGGACTCGACCGCGATGTCGCAACCCTGCCCTGCGCCGCTCTCGGTGAGGTTTACCGGCGGCGAGAACGTGGCCCCGCCGTCCGACGAAGCCCTGAACCGGATCGTGGGCGTGCCATTCGCCGGAAACTTCGTCCAGCAGATGTACACGTTGCCGTCACGAGGGCCACCGGTGCGGTCGACCTCGACCATCTCCTTGTCGTTGAAGATGCCGAAGAAGTTCGCCGCGGCGGGACCCTCGCCGATCTGCACCGTATCGATGTAGTCGAGTGGGTAGCCGCCGTTCGTCGCGGGATCGACCACGTCGTAGCGCGCGATGGCGACGTCGGAGTTCGTCATGGGTCCCGCGAACCCGTTGAACGCGATGAACGCATAGTAGAAGTGCTGGCCGGTGGCGTCGAACGCGCCGACGGGGTCGCTGGCAGAGTTGGTGCGGACGAACTCCGGCGAAGCCATCCCCTCCGTCGACGTGTCGGCCGGGTAGCCGGGGACGAGCGAGTTGGTCCACGTCTGGCCGCCGTCGGTCGAGAAGCCGAGGCCCTGCCAGTCGGAGCAGTAGTCGTTCCATCCGGTGATCACCAGATCCGGGTCCGTCGGGCTCACGACCGAGAACGGCTCGTTGTTCTGGGTGAACGCGCCGAACCCGCCCGGATCCGTGTCGTTGCAGGCCTCGATGGCCGCGTCCCTGCCCCCGTCGTGGCGGACGTAGGTGATATCTCCGGTCACCTTGTCGTCCTGCGATCCGACGGAGGGGCGGGCTGCCGTGGCTGTTCCCGCGGTTATCGCGAGTGCCGTGGCCACCACCCCCATCGACAAAGCAGCAAGAAGACGCCTCATGGTATCCCCTCCTCGTGCTCCGCGCGGAGGCTTGCTCCCCCGCGAGGGCTTGATCCTAACACGGAACACTCTCTGTGGTCATCCCGACCTTCAGCGGAAGCGTGTGTCCAGTGTGAGCCGTCAGCCGAGAGTGCTATAGCCGGAAACATCCTTACCGAAAGCAGCCGCCGCGAGCCCATGCCTGCCATCAAGTCCCTTTTTCTGCTTGCCCTCGTCGGGATCGCCGGATTCTTCGTCGTCACCCTGGCGAAGGCGGCCCGGCGAACCGAGAAGCTCGAGCCTGCCGCGCCGACGTTGCTGCAACTGGCGATTGGCTTCGTCACGGATTTTTTCGACACGCTGGGCATTGGCTCGTTTGCGCCCACCACGGCGATCTTCAAGCTGAAGCGAGTCGTTGCGGACGAGCAGATTCCCGGAACGCTCAACGTCGGCCATACGCTGCCGGCGATTGTTCAGGCACTCATCTTCATCACCATCGTCGACGTCGAGCCGGTGACCCTGCTGCTGTTGATCTCGGCGTCTGTCGCAGGCATGTGGCTGGGCGCGGGGGTCGTTTCGCAATGGCCGCGCCGCAACATTCAAATTGGCATGGGCGTCGCACTGCTCGTGGCGGCGGCGTTGATGTTGATGACGATCTACAAGCAATCGGCGGGAGGTGGAACTGCGCTTGGACTGAGCGGCATCC
>CAZBSV010000094.1:0-11749 GCA_964494795.1 uncultured Spirochaetales bacterium
TAGCCCTCGAGCTCGCAGCCCGCGTCGACCAGCACCATCTCGTCGTCGCGAAGCTTTTCGCTGTTGGTCACATAGTGGAGAATCGTCGCGTTGCGTCCGGCCCCGACGATGGTCGTGTAGGCGGCGCCGCGCGCACCGAGGCGCCGAAACGCGTATTCGATCGCCGCCTGGATCTCGTATTCGTAGCAGCCGCTGCGCGCGAGCCGGGCGCCCGCTTCGTGGGCGTCGCGGCTGATCGCCGAGGCGCGGCGCATGATGGCGAGTTCGGCGGGCTCTTTGTACAGGCGCATCTCGTGAACGATCGAACGCGGGTCGACGATCGCGTCTGCGGGGGCGCCGACGTTGCGCGAACGCAGCCGCATTCCGTCGAGGGTGTTCGTGATCGCGCGATCGATCTCGGAGTTGTGCCCGAGCACGTGATAGATGTGCTTGGAGCGTCGGACGAGGTCCGGAAGCTGTTTGATGAAATCGGATTCGATGTGCGCTTCATCGGCGCCGTGATCCTTGCGCGCGCCCTCGACGCCCGGGCGGTAGCCGCTCCAGACCTCCAGCTCGCGATCGCGCGGTTCGACGTAGAGCGTGTACGCGGGTCCGCCATCGGTCCGCAGCAGCGCGATCGCGTTTGGATGGTCGAAGCCCGTCAGATACCAGAAGTCGCTGTCCTGGCGGAACGGGTATTCGGTGTCGCGCGAGCGCGTGACGGGGCGTGCGCCCTGGAACAGCGCAATCGCATCGGGGCCCATCGCTTCGCGCACGCGCTCTCGCCGGGCTTCGAACATCCGCGCAGCTTAACCCGCATTTTGCGCGCGGTCCCGGTCCGGGGTAGGGGGCGCGAACGCAGCGGCCCGCGTCGGGCTAGCGGGGGAAGCTTCGCTTCCCTTGCGGCGTCGTGCGACCCCGTTCGGGGTCGCGCTCCTAGCTGGGGAAGTCTGCGACTTCCCTTGCGGCGTCGCGCGACCCCGTTCGGGGTCGCGCTCCTAGCGGGGGAAGCTTCGCTTCCCTTGCGGCGCATCTCGAACCCGTTCCGGGTTCGAGCTGCTAGGGGATCTTGCGGCAGACGACGTTCACGTCTGCACAATAAGTGGCGCAGAGGCGATCGCCTTCTGCGACCGCGCTGTAATAGAGACCCGCATCGGAAAACTGGGGAAGCCGGGTCGAGCGGACCTCGCGGGGTGGATCGACGACGTGAACCCAACCGCTCCAACGCGTAACGACCGCCCGCCCGTGCGACCCCAAGGCGATGTCCTGCACGAAATCCAGCGAGCTCGCGAACGCTCCATCGAGCAGAATCCGCTGATCGCTTGCCGGCCCCGCTCCCGGAGCGCTGACCCGCAGCCACAGGTTTCGAGTTTCGACCTCTGCGCGATAACCCGTTCCGTCTGCCGCGAAGCGGACGTACTGGATTTCCGGCTCGGCGATCCGTTGCAGCAGCTCACCTTTTATGCCGAGCACGTAGGTGTCGTGGCGCAGCGGGGTTTCGGGGTCGAGCGGGAGCAGGTCGGTCGTGATCCAGATTTCCGCGCGCAGCGGATCGAAGGCGACGGTCTTCGGTGCCACGCGAAAGCCGGCCGGCGCCTCGAGCGGAAATTCGTCGAGCAGCGATCCATCGGGATCGAACAGCGCGATGGAGCCGCTGCCGTGGGGTTCCGAGGCGCTGCCGTAGCGCGAAGCCAGCAGCGCACCTCCCGGTCCGAGCGCGAGTTCGTTGAGGCCGGCGCCGAGATCCGGCAGTCGGCGGAATTCAGCGCTCGACGCATCCACGTAGCCCGCGGCGTCGTAGAAAGTCGTGAAGTAGATCCGCCCGTTCGGGTGAGCGAGTACGTCCCAGCTGCCGGATCGATCGCCCGCGACGCCCACCGCTAGCGGCTCGAGCATCCGCTCTGCCCGGAGGTCGAAGCGGCCGATGGCGACCGGGCCCTCGGCGAGCAGATCCGCCAGCGGGTCGTTGCCGTGCGCGCGCATCGCCGACCAGAAAGCCGCCGCGCCGAAATACAGCACGCCATCCCGCGCATCCCCGTACCACGCGCAGTAGCGCTCGTTCGCACTCGGTGCCGGGTCGCTGTAGATCTCGGTTTTTGCAGTGCGGCTTGCGGGCTGCAGGCAGCTCGCGAACAGCAGCGCAGCGAGCGCGAGAGACGCGCCGCCGCCGCGTGCTGGCTGCGGTCGGAAAGCGCGCACGCTCATCGAAATTCTCAGTCGGGCGCTCGATCGGTTGCGCGCCGATTCACGCTTTGCTGGGCGGGCCGATTCACGCTTCGCTGGGTGGGCCGATTCACGCTTCGCTGGGTGGGCCGATTCACGCTTCGCTGGAAGTGGGCGTGGCTTCCCGACTGATCGCCGCGATTTCAGCGCCAAATTCCCGCACGAACCAGCCCTTCAACTCCGGCATTTCCTGCAGTTCGGTTTTCGACTTCGGATCCGCCCAGGCGATCGCCTCGAGCGCGGCATTCGGGCCGAGCACGCCGGGATCGATCTTGAGCTCGCTCGCCTTCTGGGTGCGCCACTGCTTCAGCGCGTTCAGACGACGCTCGCCGTGCCGGTCGAGTCGCTTGCGCCCATTGCCCGGCAATCGCGGGATCGGTCCGTGTTCGGCCTTCTTGCCTTCGCGCACGGCTGCCATCAACTCGCGCCCCATTCTCCGCTGGATCAGATCGGTGATTCCCTTGATCTCGCACAGATCGGCCTGTTTGCGCGGCGGGCGCTCGGCGATCTCGAGCAGGGTTCGGTTGCCGAGCACCTTGAACGCCGGGCGGTCGAGTTCTCGCGCGCGCGCGTCTCGCAGTAGGTAGAGCTCGCGCAGGATCGAGAGGCTCTTCGGGGGGAGGCGTCGCGCGCCCTTGATTCTCAGGTAGCCGAGCTTGTCGAATTCGCGGTCCGACCACTTTCGGCCGCAGAGCGTGTCGAACTCTTCCTGCGCCCATTTCCGACGCTTGGCTTCGCTGAGCTCCTTGCCGAGCAAGCTCGCGAGTTCGATCAGATACAGCACGTCGGAGGCCGCGTAACTGAGTTGCTTCGGAGACAGCGGCCTCGTCGACCAGTCGGAGCGCTGCTGCTCCTTGGGCAATTTGACCCCGAAGTGCCGCTCCGCGATCCCCGCGAGACCCACGGACGGGTAGCCGAGAATCTGTGCGCTGATCATCGTGTCGAAGAGATTCTGGAATTCGAACCCGCAGTCGCGCTTGAGAACGAAGAGATCGTACTCGGCGGCGTGGAAGATCTTTCGGATCTCCGGAGACGCGAAGACCGGCGCGAGCGGCGAGAGTTCCTTGGGCCCGCCGAGTGCGAGCGGGTCGATCAGGTAGATCTGCCGGCGCGTCGCGACCTGGACCAGACACGTCTTGTCAAAATAGTGGTAGAAGCTGTCGGCCTCGGTGTCGAAGGCGAGCACCTTCTCGGCCAGCAGCTCTTGCGCGAGGGAATCGAGATCCTCTCGCGTCTCTATCAACTGGAAATCCGCCACTTGCGGCCTCGTTGTCGGTGTCATCAAATTTTTGCTTCCCGAAGACGACGCACGCAATCGGGAGTCGACTTGGAGGGCGCACGGCGCAAAGGGAGGGACGGAGGCGATGCGGTGGGCGGATGCTAGCCGAGCCCGTGCGGGGTGGAAAGACGAAGCCCGCCGCTCGGGTACTCTCGGCACAATGATTCGAGCCGGGGTGGACGTTTGATTCGAGCCGGGGTGGGCGTTTCGACGAGGACCGATGGCCCCGCAGCCGTCGAGGAGGCCGCTTCTGCCGCGCTCGCGGGTGCCGGGAGCGCGGATCTCGCGATTCTGTTCGCGGCCCCCGCATATCCGGCGGGCGTGGCGCCGCTGCTGGCGGCCGCGATCGATCGACTCGGAACTGCGGCCATCGTGGGAGCCTCGGCCCACGGCGTGCTCGGCGCGGGTATCGAGTGCGAGCAGCAGGCCTCGGTTTGCATCATGGCGCTGTCGGGCATCGACGCCGAGCCGTTCTTGATTCCAGACGTTCGGGGCGACGAGTCAAAGGTTGGCGCCGAGATCGCGGCGCGCATCCCCGGCGGCCCCCGATCCGGGGATCTCGCCGTGGTGCTGCCGGACCCGCGGCTGGATCTGGCGGCGCTGGTCCGCGGCCTCGACGATTCGTTGCGCGCCGCGCAAGTCGTAGGCGCCGGTGCGGCGGATCCGTTCTCGAATTCGCCCGCACAATGGCTCGGCGCCCAGGTCGAAACCGGGTCGGTCGCCGGGGTCGTGCTGCGCGGCAGTCGGGTCCGGGTGGGCGTCACCCAGGCGTGCCGTCCGACCACGCAGCTGCTGACGGTCACCCGAGCGCGGGGCAATTGGATTCTCGAACTCGATCAGCGGCCCGCGCTCGACGTGTATCGAAAAGCCGCGCTCGGTCCGTTGGCGGACGATCTGCAGCGCGCGGCCGCCTGCGTGCTCGTGGCTTTGCCGCGCGATCGCGGCGCATCGCTTCTCCCAGGCAGCTATCGGGTGCGGCACGTCGTGGGTTTCGCGCCCGAGGAGCGCGCGTTCGCGCTGCCCGAAATCGTCGAGCGCGGCCAAAAGATCGCGCTCGCGGTTCGCGAGCCCGAGTCCGCGCGCGCCGACCTCAAGGCGATGCTCGCGGAGGTCGCGCGCGAGCGCCCGTCGCTCGGGCTCTACTTCGACTGCTGCGCGCGCGGCTCCTCGTTCTTCGGAGTCGCGGGGCTCGAGATCGCCTACCTCGAGCGCGCACTCGGCGGCGTGCCGATCGCGGGCATGTTCGGCTCGTGCGAGATCGGTCCGATTGGCGACTCCGCCGATTCGAGCGTCGAGCTTCTCACCTATACCGGAGTGCTCGCACTGCTCGAAGACTGATCGGATCGCGAGCCAAGTTGCGATCCCGGATCAGGCGGTTAGGTTGTGTTCCGACTAAAGGGATACTGTTCCGATAATCGGAACGAGGCCGCGAATGGAAGCCCAGAGCACGGTCGAGAAGGCGGTCGACGTGCTGTTCCACCTGCACGCCGAACCGGGTTCTTGCGGGGTCAGCGAGATCGGGCGCGCGCTCGGCCTGTCGAAATCGAGCACGCATCGACTGCTCAGCGCGCTCGGCCGCCGCGGACTCGTCGAGAAAGACGCTCGCGGACGCTATCGGCCCGGCATCGGGCTGCTGGCGCTCGGCGTCGGCGCGTTGGATCGAGAGCCGGTGGTGGTCGCGGCGCGTCCAGTCCTCGAGGCCGAGGCCGACGCCGTGGGCGAGACGGTATTCCTCGTTGCCGCGCGCGCGGGTCGGATCATCGTGCTCGACAAAGCGGAAGGCGAGGGGTTCTTGCGCGCGGCACCGCGCGTCGGTTCGGCGGTCCCCGTTCACGCGACGGCCGTCGGCAAACTCTACCTGGCGTTCGGCGGCGGGGCGGTCGAGCTGCCCGAGGGCCCGCTCGCGCGTTTCTCGGACGAGACCCTCAGCGAACGCGCCGCGCTCGAGCGCGAAGTTCGCCGCGCCGCGGAGCTGGGTTTTGCGGAGAACACCGACGAGTGGATTCCCGGCCTGTCGGTCGTCGCCGCGCCGATCTTCGCGAGCGGCCCCGCCCGGCGCATGCTTGCGGCGCTCGCGGTGGCGGCGTCGACTCCGCGCATGCGCGCGCTCGGTGTCGCAGAAATCGGCCGCCGCATGCTGGCTGCTGCCGCGCGGGTCGCCGCGCGATTCGAAGGAGTGGGTCGATGAAGGTTTGGATCGATGGCAAGGTCGTCGACGGAAGCGAGGCACGCGTTCCCGTGCTCGATCACGGTCTGCTCTACGGAGACGGTGTGTTCGAGGGAATTCGCATCTACGGGCGCCGGGTCTTCCGGCTCGACGCCCACATGCGGCGCTTTGCGAATTCCGCGAAGGCGATCGCTCTCGATCTGCCGGGCGGAATCGAAGCGGCTCGCCAAAGCGTGCTCGAAACGGCGCGAGCCTTCGGCGCCGACGAGGCCTACGTGCGCTTGATTGCGACGCGCGGCGAAGGCCCGCTGGGTGTCGATCCCACGCTCTGCCCCGCAGCGCGCCTGATCTGCATCGTCGATCGCATCGCCGTCTACCCGGAATCCAAGCGCTCGGCGGGTATCGATCTGGTGACCTCGAGTTGGCGGCGCCCGCCCGCGGACGTGCTCGACCCGCGCGTGAAGAGTCTCAACTACCTGAACAACGTGATGGCGAAGCTCGAAGCGAAGCAGCGCGGCGCCGACGAGGCGTTGCTCCTCAACGCTGCGGGCGCGATCGCCGAAACCTCCGTCGCCAACGTGTTTGCGGTTCGCGACGGCGATCTGCTCACGCCGCCGGCGAGCGACGGCGCTCTCGAGGGCATCACGCGCGCGACCGTGCTCGAAATCGCCGAGTCACTCGGGATCCGGGCTCGCGTCGAGAGCCTCGGGCGCTTCGACCTGTTCGCCGCCGACGAGGCCTTCTTGAGCGGGAGCGGCGCGGGCCTGGTACCCGTTCGGTCGCTCGATGGGCGGCTGATCGGCGCGGGCGGTCCCGGCCCGGTCTACGAGAAAATCCAGTCGGTGTTTCGCGAAACCGCCGCGGCCCGCGGCACCGCCTTCTAGCGCGCTCGATCTCGGCCCGCTCGCCGGCTTCGAGCGGCGTGTTCGCCGTGCATCCGTTAGGTTCTCGCCTTCAGCTGGTGGAGGCCGACTGTGCGCTGGTCCCAACTCTTCATCCCGACGCTGCGCGAGGATCCGGCCGACGCCGAAGCCGTCAGCCACAGGCTCCTGGTGCGCGCGGGCTTCGTGCGCCAGCTGATGTCGGGCGTGTATGCGCTGTTGCCGCTCGGTTTCCGCGTGTGTCAGAAGATCGAGAAGATCACGCGCGAAGAGATGAAGGCGATCGGCGCGCAGGAGTTCCTGCTGCCATCTCTCCAGCCCGCGGATCTCTGGCAGCGCAGTGGGCGCTGGGAGACGATGGGCGAGGAGATGTTCCGGCTGAAGGATCGCAAAGGCGCCGACATCGGGCTCGGGATGACCTGCGAAGAGGTGTTCGCATCGCTGGCCGCCGAGCTGCGCAGCTACAAACAGCTGCCGCAGATCTGGTTCCAGATCCAGAAGAAGTATCGCGACGAGCCGCGCCCGAAGTCCGGCGTGCTTCGCGTCCGCGAGTTTACGATGAAGGACTCGTACTCGCTCGATGTCGATTCCGCGGGCCTCGACGCTTCGTTTCAACGTCACTTCGAAGCGTACCGTAGGATTTTCTTGCGCTGCGGGCTGGATTCTCTCGCCGTCGAGGCGTCTTCGGGTTCGATGGGCGGATCCGAGTCCGTCGAATTCACGGTCGCGAGCGATGCGGGTGAGGATTGGGTGGTCTCGTGCGCGGCGTGCGGTTACGCGGCCAACATCGAGAAGGCCCAGTCACAGTTCGCGCCGGTCGAGAATCGGCCCGGCTTGGCTGCGCCCGAGCCGTTCGCCACGCCCGGCGTCCACACGATCGACGATCTCGCGCGCTTCGCCGACGGCGCACCCGCGGAGCATCAGATCAAGACCCTGGTGGTCGCGTTGGACGGCGAGATCGCGCTCGTGCTGTTGCGCGGCGATCATGCGCTTTCGGAGCAGAAGCTCGCGGACGCGACCGGCGCCGCGGAAGTGCGGCATGCGTCCGACAAGGAAATCCGAGATTCGCTGGGTGCAGCCGCGGGCAGCCTCGGAGCGGTCGGCGTGACCGGTCGCCGGATTCTCGCGGATCTCGCGCTGCGCGGTCGCTCCGGCATGCTGACCGGCGCCAACCGCGACGAATTTCATTTGCGCGGCGTGGACGTCGAGCGCGACATCTCGAGCTCGCAGTGGTTCGATCTGCGAGCGGTTCAGGCGGGCGAGTCGTGTTCGCTCTGCGATGCGACGCTCGAGGTGCGAAAGACCATTGAAGTCGGTCACATCTTCAAGCTGGGTACGCGCTACAGCGAGTTGCTCGGAGCTCTGGTTCAGGACGAGAGCGGAGCGTCGCGCCCGATCGCAATGGGCTCGTACGGGATCGGCATCGAGCGCACCATGGCCGCCGTCGTCGAGAGCCGGCACGACGAGGCGGGGATGATCTGGCCCGTCGCGGTCGCGCCCTTCGAGGTGATCGTCAGCGTCATCAACCCGAAGAATGCGACGGCCGCCGACGCGGGAGGCGCTCTGTATGACGCGCTGATCGCCGAGGGGATCGACGTCCTGCTCGACGATCGCGACGAGCGCCCGGGCGTCAAGTTCAACGACGCGGACCTGATCGGAATCCCGTATCGGGTCACCGTGGGGCCCAAGGGGCTCGCGGAGGGGATCGTCGAGATCGTCGAGCGGAGTGGTCGAAAGTCGCGCAACGTGCCCGTCGAGAAAGCCGCCGCGAGTGTCGCCGAGGCGGTTCTCGAAGATCGCGCCGCGAGACCCAGAGCGTGAATTTTACGGCTAAGCTGAGTCGCCGGCGAACGCCGCACAGCGCGGCGCCGAGTCGGTGCCAATCGGCCAAATCGAGGGGGAGAGGGCGATGGAAGAGTTCATCTACTTCCTACTCCGGTGGTTCCACTTTCTAGCTGGGATCATCTGGATCGGGATTCTCTATTACTTCAACTTCATCCAGACCCCGTTCTTCGGCAGCGACCTCGGTGCTGGCGCCAAGGCTGCGATGACACGCGGCCTCCTGCCCAACGCGCTCTGGTGGTTTCGTTGGGGCGCGATGGTCACTTTCGCGACCGGCGTCCTGATCCTGCTGATGAAATTCGGCCACGATGGAGTGCCGCTCTCGAGCGGTTACATGACCCGGATCCTCACGGGTGGACTGCTGGGGACACTGATGTGGGCCAACGTGTGGTTCGTGATCTGGCCCGCGCAGCAGGTCGTGATCGCGAATGCGAACGCGGTTGCGGGCGGCGGTCAGGCGGATCCCACGGCAGCAGCGCGCGGCGCGCGCGCGGGACTGGCTTCGCGCACCAACGCGCTGCTCTCGATTTCGATGCTCTTCTTCATGGCGGCGGCGAGCCACTTCAACTCGCTGACGGCTTCGCTCGACGCGGGCGGTGGTCGGCTCGGCCTGTACTGGATCCTCGCGCTGCTGGTAGTCGGCGTCGCCGAAGCCGGCGCGCTGCTCGGGCCCGGGCTGCCGACCCAGAAGCCGCTGGCGTCCGTGAAGGGCACGATCCACGCGGGCTTCAGTCTTGCGATCGTGCTGTTCGCGCTGCAGTTCTTCCTGCTGCACTGACCGCGCGGGCCGGGGGTTGATCGCTCAGTCCACCCGGCTCGCGAGAAACGCCGCGAGGTCGCCGATGTTCGGTTCCAGGAATTCGAACTTCGGCATTTGCTGCGTATTGCGCTTCGGCGTGTAGCCGGGCGGGTATTCTCCGCGCAGTAGTTTCGCCTCGAGCACTGCGCGACTTGCGTCTGCGACCTCGGGTCCGAGCGGACCCGACTGATTCGGGTTGGCGCTGTGGCAGACCACGCAGACGTTTCGGTAGACCTTCTCACCGCGCGCGACCGCGGGATCGCCCGATTCTTTCGACTCATCCGCGCACGCCATCAGCGCGGTCGCGAACAGGGCGAGCAGCAGGTCCGCAGCCAGCCTGCGCTCGAATTTTCGATTCCCGCGTGTCACCCGCCGACTCCCCCGCAAGAGGCGTCGCAATGTAGCGCCTCGGGCGTCGATGCCCGCCTCCAAAATCGACTACGCTGCCCGCCATGCAGGTCCGAGATGCGTGGTGGACGCGCGCGAACGCGCTCACTGGCCTTCGACTCGCCGCGGCGCCGGCGCTGGTGGCCGCGATCCATTTCGACGCGGTCTGGACGGCGGCGGCGCTGTTCGCGCTCGCGGTGGCCAGTGATGTCGCCGACGGCAGAGTGGCGCGCCGCTTCGAGGAACAGTCGGGCCTCGGCCGGCTGATCGACCACGCCGCAGACGCGGCCTTCGTGACCGCGGGAACCGCGACGCTCGCGCATGCGGGAATGCTCCCGGCGCTGCTTCCGACGCTGATCGCGCTGTCCTTTCTGCATTACGCGCTCGACGCGAGATCCTCGCGCGCAGCCGGCCCGCGCCCGAGCCGCTTGGGGCGCTGGAACGGGATCGCCTACTACGCGATCGTTGGCGTTCCGATCGCGCGCGATGCGCTCGCGATCGGCTGGCCGGATCCCGCGCTGGTGATGGCGCTCGGTTGGTTGCTGGTCGGCTCGACGCTGCTTTCGATCGGCGACCGCATGCTGGCGGCCCGGCGTCGAGACTCTTTGCGCATTCCGGATCGCTAGCAGCTCGAACCCGGAACGGGTTCGAAGTGCGCCGCAAAGGGAAGCGAAGCTTCCCCCGCTAGCCGAAGAGTTCGCGGTTGGCGCGCTTCACGAAGAGCAAGCCGATCGCCGCGTTGAAGAAGATGAAGAAGTTGTGCTGGACCAGGCCGAAGGCGGTCATCTGCGCCGCGTGGTCGGAAAACAGCGTGACCCAGAGCAGGATTGCGACCGCGCGCATCGGCCCCGGTGTAGCGGCGCCGAAGAAGATCACCGGCAGGTAGGCGAGCATATCCAGGTAGTCGACTTCGACGCCAAACAGGCGCAGCGCGGCGGTGTAGACGACCACCGCGCTGAGCAGCGCGGGCGAGCGCAGCAGTGCGATGACCGCGTACTGCCAAGGCTTTGCGCGGCGAAAGGCGTGCAGGATCTGGCGATCGCGAAACGTGCTGCGCGGCGCGATTGCGCCGGCGAAGTAGAGCCACCAGAGAGCGAGGAAGCCGGCGGCCGCGTCCGCGATCCATGGGATCCAGTGAAAGATTGCCGGGAAGCGCTCCCAGCCGATCCAAACGCCCACGAGCGCCCACGCGAGCAGGTAGTAGAACTCGCAGAACATGATGAAGAGCATGCTCGACCCCACCTGCCAGCCGGGCACGCGATCTCGCCGCTGGAGGTAGAGCGCCATCGCGCCCTTGCCGATCTGCTCGTTCAGAATCGAGAGGATGTAGGTGCTGCCGCGAATCGGCAGGATGTCGACGTAGCGAACCCGGGTGTTGAACCAGTTGACGACGCGCCACACCACGAGCGAGTCGATCAGGAAGAACAGCGCCGAGTAGGGGATCATCAACGCGAGCCAGCGCACCCAGCTCACATCCGCGAACACCGCCAACAGGAACTCGACGGCGCTCTGCGCTTCGCGCGCCGCCTGTGTCTGCACTCGAGCGTAGAGGTACGCAAAGCACGCGACGCTGATCAGCCACGGCAGCGTCCGCTGCCATAGGGGTGCTTTCCATTTCTGGCTGGATCGAGTTTGCGCCGTGTCTTCCATGCGCGGCTATTTCGCCGCCGGGTCCGCTTCGAGAGGAGTGATCCGTGGCCCCACGCAGAGTCGAAGCATGTCGTCGAGTGGTGTCAGTTCGATCCCTAGTTGTCGTCGCGCGGGCTCGGGGTCGACGTCATCGTCTGCGAGGATGACCTCGAGCGCCGACTTCGTGAGCGGCGGATTCGCGAGAAAGCGCTCCGCGAGCCCCGCGATGCAGCCGATCACGCCCCTCGGAATCGACACCACGCGAGGTCGGCGATCGTACAGGCGTGCGGCGCGTTCGATCAACTCGCGCTGGCTCAGCGACTCCGGCCCTGCGAGATCGAGGATCCGATCGTCAAGTCCAACCCGTTCGAAGCCCGCAACATCTCGTTCGAAGCCCGCAACATCTCGTTCGAAGCCCGCGACATCTCGTTCGAGGCCCGCGACATCTCGTTCGAGGCCCGCGACGATCGCTTCGACGACGTCGCCCGCGTAGATCGGCTGGGTTCGGGAACGGCCGCCTGCAACCAGGGGAAGTACGCGCGCGAGCGCTTCGCGGCGAATCA
>CAZBSV010000095.1:0-15507 GCA_964494795.1 uncultured Spirochaetales bacterium
AGATGGTGATGCCCGGTGACAACGTGGAGATGACGGTAGAGCTGATTACACCGATCGCGATGGACAAGGAGCTTCGGTTTGCGATTCGCGAAGGCGGACGCACCGTGGGCGCCGGCGTCGTCGCAGAGATCATCGAGTAGACACAGCGAGCGCGGAATCGCGTGCATCGCTCGGCGGTGTTTCGCGAAACCGTGAGGTGAATAGGCGCGTAGCATAATTGGTAGTGCACCGGACTCCAAATCCGGCGGTTGGGGGTTCGAGTCCCTCCGCGCCTGCCAGTCATTGGAGACCTGGAAACACGAACACGCGGAGACACAAGTTAGTGGAGATCGGAACGAGCATGTCCGCGTCGGCTTCGCGCAAGCGGCCCATGTCAAACGGTGCCAACGGGTGATATCGGCGATGCAGTGGAACCCAGTAATCTGGATCAGTGATGGGCGCCAGTTCATGGCCGAAGTGCGAACCGAATACAAGAAGGTCACCTGGCCGTCTCGCAAGGAGGCGATCGGTGGAACGATCGGAGTCGTCGTTATCGTGGCGGTAATTACGCTGGCTCTGAGCCTGGTCGACGCGGTGCTCGGGCAGGTCGTCCAGCTCATCTTTTGATTGATCGAAGTGACTCGGTAGTGATCGCGGAGACGACGCCGATGGCGAAGCAGTGGTACATCGTCCATACCTACTCCGGCCACGAGGCCAAGGCGATGCGCTCGTTGCTCGAGCGAGCGAAGACGCTCGGCCAGGAGGACAAGTTCGACGAAATCTTGATTCCCGAGGAAACCGTCGTCGAAATGGTCAAGGGCCAGAAGCGGACCTCCAAGCGGAAATACTTCCCCGGTTACATCCTGGTCCGGATGGAGCTCACGGACGAGACGTGGCACACCGTGCGCGGGACTCCGAAGATCACCGGTTTCGTCGGTGGTGACCAGAAGCCGCCGCCGATCTCGGATGAAGAAGTGGCCCGCATGACGCAGCAGATTCGCGACGGCGCCACCAAGCCGAAGCCGAAGATCCTGTTCGAACAGGGCGAAAACGTGCGCGTCGTGAATGGCCCGTTCGCAAACTTCTCCGGCTTCATCGACGAGGTGATGTCCGAGAAGGAGAAGTTACGGGTGATGGTTCATGTGTTCGGGCGCGCGACGCCCGTCGTGCTCGACTACACCAACGTGGAAAAGTCCTGAGGAGCATTTGTGGCGAAGAAAGTCATAGCCATCGTGAAGTTGCAGTGCCCAGCCGGGCAGGCGAATCCGTCGCCGCCGGTCGGGCCCGCGTTGGGTCAGCACGGCGTCAACATCATGGAGTTTTGCAAGACGTTCAACGCGCGCACGCAGGACAAGGCGGGATTGATCATCCCGGCGGTGATCAGCATCTATGCGGATCGGAGTTTCACTTTCGAGTTGAGGACTCCGCCCGCGGCCGTGCTTCTCAAGCGAGCGGCGAAGATCGCGAAGGGATCGGGTGATCCGCATCGCGAAAAGGTGGGAAGCGTGACGAAGAAACAGGTGCGTGAGATTGCAGAACTCAAGGCGCCCGATCTGAACGCCCACGACGTCGAGATGGCGATGCGCATCATCGCCGGAACCGCGCGTTCTATGGGCATCGTAGTCGTGGAGGGTTGACGGCGGTGGGCAAGGCGAGCAAGAAGTACCGATCCGCAGCAGAGACGATCGATCCGGCCCGAAACTACGACCTCGTGGAGGGGCTCGGCCTCGTGTGTGCGGCCGAGTCGCGGAAGTTCGACGAGAGCGTGGACATCGCGATCAACCTGGGTGTCGATCCCAAACACGCCGATCAAATGGTGCGCGGCGCGATCGTCCTACCCCACGGAACCGGCAAGTCGATCCGGATTCTGGTGTTCGCGAAAGGTGCCAAGGAGAAGGAGGCGATCGCGGCCGGAGCGGATTACGTCGGCGGCGACGACCTGGCCAAGAAGATCCAGAACGAGGGTTGGATGGAATTCGACCGCGTGATTGCGACGCCCGACATGATGAGCGTCGTGGGTCGGCTCGGAAAGGTGCTCGGCCCGCGCGGGCTGATGCCGAATCCAAAGCTCGGAACCGTCACGATGGACGTCGCGCAGGCAGTCGGCGATCAGAGGGCCGGAAAGGTGGAGTATCGCGTCGACAAGTCCGGGATCATTCACACCACCATCGGCAAGAAGTCGTTCCAGCCGAGCCAACTGGTCGACAACGCGCGCGCGCTGCTCGAAGCGGTCATCAAGGCGAAGCCGGCCTCGAGCAAGGGGATCTATCTCAAGAAGATTTCGGTTTCGACCACGATGGGTCCCGGGGTTCGGATCGATCCGGCGAGCGTCGAGGACAAGGCGGCCTGAGAGATTTCGATGTTTCTGGGTCGGCCTCCGCTGGCCCCGAACGCGTGCAAGGAGTGAGCGAGCGGTGCTGACACGAGCGCAAAAAGAAGAGCAAGTCACGGAGCTGAAGGAAAAATTCAGCCGGGCCAAGAGCGTCTACGTGGCCGATTATCGCGGCCTGAGCGTCGTCGCTGCGGAAAAGTTGCGCAAGCGGATTCGAAAGGAAGGCGCGGGTGATTTCGAATACCGGGTCGCCAAGAATTCGGTGTTGCGCCGCGCATCCGCCGGTTTGGACGTCGCCGGACTCGCCAGTCATTTCGAGGGACCGACCGCGATCGCGATGTCGTTCGGCGATCCCGTGGCCTTGGCCAAGATCCTGTCGGATTTTGCGAAGGAGCACGAGATCTTCGAGATCAAGGGGGGTGTGGTCGGCGGCTCCGTCATCAACGCCGCGCAGGTCGCGGCGCTCGCGAAGCTGCCGTCGATGGACGCACTGCGTGGAACGATCGTCGGCCTGTTGCTGGCCCCGGCGACGAAGCTGGTCCGCTTGATCGCGGAGCCTGGCGCACAGCTGGCGCGCCTGATCGAGGCCCGCAGGGCGCAGCAAGAGGGAAGTTGAGCTTCGGGATTTGAAGCGGGGCGTGAGGACGGCGCCCCGACAATGGGCGGATGCCCGTGAGTGAACCATCATCCGGCGGGAATGAATCCGCCAGCACCGCCCGAAAGGATTCGGGTGAGCCGAAAAGGGTTGAAATAACATGGCCAATCTAAATCAAATTGCTGAATCGCTCTCGAGCCTCACGATCATGGAGGCTGCCGACCTCGCGAAGCTTCTCGAAGAGAAGTGGGGTGTATCCGCTGCTGCGCCGGTTGCCGCGGCTGCCGTGGCTGGGCCCGCCGCAGTGGCCGCCGCCGAGAAGGACGAGTTCGACGTTGTATTGATCAGTGTCGGCGACAAGAAAATCCAGGTGATCAAGGAAGTCCGCGCAATCACCGGGCTGGGACTCAAGGAAGCCAAGGAATTGGTGGAGGGAGCTCCGAAGCCGATCAAGGAGGGGGTTGCGAAGGACGCGGCGCAGAAGATCAAAGAGCAGATCGAGGGAGCCGGCGGCCAGGTCGACATCAAGTAGGCAAGCGGGGCGACGACACGGGCGCATGCGCCAGCTCTGCTGACGCATGCAGCGGTTCAATGCAACTCGAATAAATTTTGGCGAGGCGAAACGTGAATCAAATTGCGTTCTCCGGGAATCTGCCGCGAATCCGCAAGGGCTACTCCAAGATCCCCGCGATCCTGGAAATTCCGGATCTGATCCAGATCCAGAAGCAGACCTTCCAGCGCTTTTTGCAGACCGACATCGAGATGGACAAGCGCGAGAACACCGGCCTGCAGGCGGTGTTCAAATCGGTTTTCCCGATCAAGGACTTCAATGACTCCGCGTCGCTCGAATTCGTGGGCTACACCCTCGAAGAGCCGAAATACGACGTCCAGGATTGCCTTGCGCGCGGAATGACGTACGCGGCGCCGTTCAAGGTGACGATCCGACTCGTCGCCTGGGACGATAGTCAGGGATCACAGGCGATTCGCGACGTGAAGGAGCAGGAGGTCTATTTCGGGGAAATCCCCGTGATGACCGAGCAGGGAACCTTCATCATCAACGGAACGGAGCGCGTCGTCGTCTCGCAGTTGCATCGCTCGCCCGGCATCTTCTACGACACATCGATCTCGACGACGGTGAGCGCTTCGGGGAAGAAGATCTACTCGTGCCGGATCATCCCGTACCGGGGATCGTGGCTGGACCTCGAGTTCGACCACAAGGATCTCCTGTTCGCCCGGATCGATCGGCGGCGAAAGATCCACGCCACCGTCCTGCTCAAGGCCCTCGGCTACTCGCCCGAGGATCTTCTCGCCTACTTCTATGACGCGGAGACGATTCGGATCGACGGCAAGAAGATCATGAAGAGCGTCGTTTCCGACCTGCTGGTCGGACAGCGCTGCACGCGCGAGATCCGCGACGACGATGGCAACATCTTGGTGCGCAAGGATCGCAAGATCACCGCTTCGAGCATGCGAAAGATCAACGAAGCCGGCTTGAAGTGGATCCAGGTGGGCATCGAGGACCTGATTCGAACCGATGCCGTCAAGCGCGTGGCACCGGTCGACATCGTCGACGAGACGACCGGCGAAGTGCTCCTCGAGTGCAACGAGGAGCTCGCAGAGTCCCATCTCGAAGAGTTCAAGAATCGGGGGATCACCGAATTCCCGCTGCTCTATCTCGATCCGCTCACCTCTGGGATGGCCCTGCGCGACACCCTCAGCGTCGACAAGATGCTGTCGACGGAAGAAGCGATCATCGAGATCTACCGGCGCTTGCGGCCGGGCGATCCGCCGACGCGCGACACGGCGACGAATCTCTTCAACAATCTGTTCTTCAACGCGGAGCGCTACGACCTGTCGCGCGTGGGTCGCCTCAAGGTCAACCACAAGCTGGGATTCGACCCGACCGATCGGGTCGAGTTTCGACCGCAGGGGACCAAGGGCATCAAGGAAGAGATCGCGCTGGGCGACCTGCCGACGCTGCGGCGTGAGGACATCCTCGCGGCCGTCAAGTATCTGGTGGATCTCAAGAACGGAGCCGACCCGAGCAAGCGCATCGACGACATCGACCACCTCGGCAACCGGCGCGTCCGGGTCGTCGGCGAGCTGCTCGAGAATCAATATCGGATCGGACTGGTGCGGATGGAGCGCGCGATCAAGGAGCGCATGTCGCTCCAGGAGATCGAGACCCTGATGCCCCACGACCTGATCAACTCGAAGCCGGTGTCGGCAGTCATCAAGGAGTTCTTCGGATCGAGTCAGCTCTCGCAGTTCATGGATCAGACCAATCCGCTCTCCGCGGTGACCCATAAGCGGCGACTTTCCGCGCTCGGACCAGGCGGTTTGACCCGGGAGCGCGCGGGTTTCGAAGTGCGCGACGTGCATCCGACCCACTACGGCCGGATCTGCCCGATCGAAACGCCGGAAGGCCCGAACATCGGACTGATCGCGTCGCTCTCGACGTTCGCGCGCGTGAACGACCTCGGTTTCATCGAGACCCCCTATCGCTCGGTGACGGACGGGAAGGTTTCGAGCGAGGTGACGTACCTCACAGCGCTGGACGAGGAAAACCTCGCGATCGCCCAGGCGAATGCGCCGATCGATGCGAGTGGGCGCTACGTGCGCGACGCCGTGCAGTCTCGCAAGGGCGGAGAATTCGTCGTGGTTCCGCCGAACGAGGTGGAGATGATGGACGTCTCCCCCAACCAGCTGGTGTCCGTAGCCGCCTCGCTGATCCCGTTCCTCGAAAACGACGACGCGAATCGCGCGTTGATGGGTTCGAACATGCAGCGTCAGGCTGTTCCGCTGATGCGCACGTCGGCGCCGCTCGTGGGAACCGGAATCGAAGCGGTCGTCGCACGCGACTCGGGTGTGACGGTCGTCGCGAAGCGAGCGGGCGTCGTTGAATCCGTCGATGCGTCTCGGATCGTCATCAAGCCCGATGACGACGACGGCGCGGGTTCGAACGTCGACATCATCAACCTGATCAAGTACCAGCGCTCCAACCAGAACACCTGCATCAATCAGAAGCCGATCGTGAAGCGCGGGGATCGGGTGCGCATGGGCCAGGTGATCGCGGATGGGCCGGCGACGGACAACGGCGAGCTCGCGCTCGGGCGCAACGTCGTGGTCGCCTTCATGCCCTGGGCCGGGTACAACTTCGAAGATTCGATCCTGATCTCCGAGCGCGTGGTCAAAGACGATTCCTACACCTCGATCCACATCGAGGAGTACGAGTCGGTCGCGCGCGACACGAAGCTCGGAAAGGAAGAGATCACCCGAGACATTCCGAACGTCGGCGAAGACGCCCTCAAAGATCTCGACGAATCCGGAATCATCCGGATCGGCGCCGAGGTGAAGTCGGACGACATCTTGGTCGGGAAGATCACACCCAAGGGTGAAACGCAGCTCTCGCCCGAAGAGCGGCTGTTGCGCGCGATCTTCGGCGAAAAAGCCGGGGACGTACGGGATACGTCGCTGCGCCTACCGCCCGGTGTGAGTGGAACCGTGATCGGCGCCCAGGTCTTCTCGCGCCGCGGCGTCGAGAAGGACGAACGCGCGCAGGCGATCGAAGAGAAGGAGATCGAGCGCCTGCGGAAGGACCAGGAAGACGAGGTTCGGATCATCCGCGACAGCGTGGCGCGCAAGATCCGCGAGCTGATCGTCGGGAAGAAGGCTGCCAATCGCGTCGGTGACGATCGCACCGACGTCGCTTGGATCGACGCCAAGGCGACGATAACCGACGCAATGTTGGACGAGACCCCGTTGCGCCGCTGGCGCGACATCCAGCTCGCCGACGTCCGCATCCAAGAACAGGTGGATCGGCTCTACCAGGGATCCGACGACCAGGCTGGCATCATCAAGGCGGTCTTCGATGAGAAGATCGCGCGGCTCAAGCGGGGAGACGAACTCCCGCCGGGCGTGTTCAAGATGGTCAAGGTCTATCTCGCGATCAAACGCAAGCTTTCCGTCGGTGACAAGATGGCCGGGCGCCACGGCAACAAGGGGGTGATCTCGCGGATCCTTCCGGAGGAGGACATGCCGTACATGGCCGACGGCACGCCCGTCGACATCGTCCTCAATCCGCTGGGTGTTCCGTCGCGCATGAACGTCGGTCAGGTGCTGGAAACCCATCTCGGTTGGGCTGCACACGGCCTGGGACAGCGCGTGGACGAAATGCTCGCGAACTATCGGACTTCAGAGGCCGGCGCGCTGCGCGAGCGATTGAAGGAAGTCTACGCAGACGAGCTGATCTCGAAGCGACTCGACGAAGCCAGCGACGAAATGATCACCGCGCTCGCGCAAGACGCTCGCCACGGCGTCCACCTCGCGACATCGGTGTTCGACGGAGCCAGCGAAGACGAGATTCGCGCCGAGTTGGATCGGGCGGGCATGCCCCATGGCGGCCAGACGGTGCTCTTCGATGGGCGAACGGGTGATCCCTTCGACATGGATGTGACGGTCGGTGTGCTCTACATCATGAAGCTCCACCACCTCGCTGCGGACAAGATCCACGCCCGTAGCATCGGGCCGTACAGCCTGGTCACCCAGCAACCCCTGGGCGGCAAGGCGCAGTTTGGTGGTCAGCGCCTCGGCGAGATGGAGGTGTGGGCGATGGAAGCCTACGGGGCCGCATTCGCGTTGCAGGAGTTCTTGACCGTGAAGTCCGACGACGTGCTCGGCCGAACTCGGATCTACGAGTCGATCGTGAAGGGTGAAAATGTGCTCGAGCCCGGATTGCCCGAGAGCTTCAACGTTCTCGTGAAGGAATTGCAGGCACTCGGTCTCGACATCGAATTGATGGAAGACAAGAACTAGAACGCGACACGGGGCGGAGACTCCGCCCCGTGTCGCAAAGCGGGGTCACACCCGTCAATCCGGGTTCACGCCCGTCAACCGTTTGGGGGAGCCGCTTTGCGCGATCTCTACAATCTGTTCGAAAAGCCCAAGGATCCGTTGGCGTTCAATGCGCTGCGGATTTCGATCGCATCACCGGAAAAGATTCGGGAGTGGTCGTTCGGCGAAGTCAAGAAGCCCGAGACGATCAACTATCGGACCTTCAAGCCGGAACGCGACGGGCTCTTCTGCGCCAAGATCTTCGGACCCGTGAAGGACTACGAGTGCAACTGCGGCAAATACAAGCGCATGAAGCACCGCGGTGTCGTGTGCGAAAAGTGCGGCGTCGAGGTCATCCAGTCCAAGGTGCGCCGCGAGCGGATGGGACACATCACGCTGGCGACGCCGGTGGCGCACATCTGGTTCCTCAAGTCGCTGCCTTCGCGGATCGGGAACATTCTCGAGATCTCACTGCGCGACATCGAGAAGGTGCTGTACTTCGAGTCGTTCATCGTAACCGATCCCGGCGAGACCGAACTCGCGTTCGGAGAGCTCCTCAACGACGAGATGCTCGCCGAAGCGCGTGAGAAGTGGGGCCGCGACGCATTCGAGATCGGCATCGGCGCCGAAGCCGTGCGCGAGATGCTCTCGAAGCTCAACGTCGAGGAAGAGTGCAAGACGCTCCGCGCCGAGATGCGCGAGGCGACCAGCGAGGCCAAGCGCAAGCGGATTTCCAAGCGCCTCAAGGTGCTCGATGCCTTCCGAGAATCGGGCAACAAGCCCGAGCACATGATCATGGAAGTCATTCCGGTGATTCCGCCGGATCTGCGGCCGCTCGTGCCGCTCGACGGGGGCCGTTTCGCGACGAGCGATCTGAACGATCTGTATCGACGCGTGATCAATCGCAACAATCGGCTCAAGCGCCTCCAGGAGCTCAACGCTCCCGAGGTGATCATCCGCAATGAAAAGCGGATGCTCCAGGAGTCCGTCGACGCACTGTTCGACAATGGACGCCGCGGTCGGGTGATCACGGGGCCGAGCAAGCGACCGCTCAAGTCGCTGTCCGACATGCTGAAGGGCAAGACGGGTCGCTTCCGCCAGAACCTGCTCGGCAAGCGCGTCGATTACTCGGGGCGCTCGGTGATCGTGATCGGGCCCGAGTTGCGCCTGCACCAGTGCGGGCTCCCGAGCAAGATGGCGCTCGAGCTCTTCAAGCCGTTCATCTACTCCAAGCTCGAGCAGCGCGGTTGCGTGACGACCATCAAAGCCGCGAAGAAGATGGTCGAGAAGGAGCACCCCGAGGTCTGGGACATACTCGCCGAGGTGATTCAGGAACATCCGGTGCTGCTCAACCGCGCGCCGACGCTGCACCGGCTCGGCATCCAGGCCTTCGAGCCGATCCTGATCGACGGCAAGGCGATCCAGCTGCACCCGCTGGTCTGCGCGGCGTTCAACGCGGACTTCGACGGCGACCAGATGGCGGTTCACGTGCCGCTCAGCGTCGAAGCGCAGATGGAAGCGCGCGTCTTGATGATGTCGACCAACAACATTCTCAGTCCCGCGACCGGACGCCCGATCATCGGCCCGAGCCAGGACATCGTGCTCGGCTGCTACTACATGACCCGCGAAGGTCGGGATGTTTGCGGCGCGGGGATGCGTTTTTCGGGCCCGGACGAAGTTCGGATCGCCTACGACGCGGGTGTCGTCCACCTACTCGCCGCAATCCAGGTGCGCCTGGACGGCAAGCTGGTCCAGACGACGACGGGTCGAATCCTGCTCCGCGAGATCGTGCCGGACGAGATTCCGTTCGAGTTGATCAATCAGGTGATGGACAAGAAGGCGCTCGGTGAACTGATCGACCAGGCGTACCGGAGAATGGGAAACAAGGCGACCGTGATCCTCGCCGATCGGCTGCGCTCGCTGGGATACAAGCACGCGACGCAGGCAGGAATCTCGATCTGCATCGACGATATGAAGATCCCGAAGGACAAGCAGAAACTCATCGATGCTGCGAACAAGCAGGTTGCGCGAATCGAAGAGCAGTACCAGGAGGGTCTGATTACCAATGGTGAGCGTTACAACAAGGTGATCGACATCTGGGCGAACGCAACCGAAGAGATCGCTGGCCAGATGCTCCAGCAGCTCGGTACCGAGATGATCCGCGACGAAGATGGCAATGAACAAGCGGTTCCGAGCTTCAACTCCATCTATATGATGGCCGACTCGGGCTCTCGTGGTTCCGCTCAGCAGATGCGCCAGCTCGCTGGGATGCGCGGTCTGATGGCCAAGCCCTCGGGTGAAATCATCGAATGGCCGATTACTTCGAACTTTCGTGAAGGTCTCTCGGTCCTCCAGTACTTCATTTCGACCCACGGTGCGCGCAAGGGCCTGGCGGACACGGCGCTCAAGACCGCTAACTCGGGCTATCTGACCCGACGCCTGGTCGACGTGTCGCAGGACATGATCGTGCGCGAAGTCGACTGCGGGACGACGGACGGAATCGAGACCGGACCGCTGGTGGAGGGCGGCGAGATCATCGAGCCGATTGGCGAGCGAATCCTCGGCCGAGTTGCGCTGGAAGACGTTCGCGACCCGCTCACCGACGACGTGCTCGTCCGGGCCGGCGAGGAGTTCGATGAGGACAAGGTCCGGATCATTCATGACGCGGGTATCGAAAGGATCCTGATCCGATCGGTGTTGACCTGCGAGATTTCGTTCGGAGTCTGCGGCAAGTGCTACGGCCGCGATCTCTCGCGCGGCGAGATGGTCAACCTTGGAGAATCGGTCGGCGTGATCGCCGCTCAATCGATCGGTGAGCCGGGCACCCAGCTCACGATGCGGACCTTCCACATCGGCGGTACGGCGACGCGCCGCGCAGAGGCATCTCACGTGGCGGCGACTGCCGAAGGTGAAGTCAAATACACGAACATGCGTACTGTGTCGGATCGACAGCGCCGCGCGATCGTGATGAACCGAAACGCTGAACTCGGCGTCTTCGACGCGAGTGGGCGCGAGCGCGAGCGCTACCCAGTGGTCTACGGTGCGCACGTGCGCGTCGCGGACGGAGAGCACGTCAAGCCCGGAACGGTTCTGCTCGAGTGGGACCCGTTCGCAAACCCGATCCTCTCCGAGTCCAACGGCGTGGTGAAGTTCGGAGACATCATCGAAGGCGCAACGATGCGCGAGCAGGTGGACGAGTTCACCGGCGTTTCATCGAAGATGATCATCGAGTCCAAGGATCCCGATCTGCGGCCGCGGATCTCCATCAAGAACGCAGCGGGCACCACCGAGGCGCGCGCGCTTCTGCCCGTGGGCGCGGCTCTGGCGGTCACGGAAGGACAGCCGGTCGAGGCGGGCGACGTTCTCGCCAAGATGCCTCGCGAAACCACCAAGACGAAGGACATCACCGGAGGCCTGCCGCGCGTCGCCGAGCTCTTCGAGGCCCGCAAGCCCAAGGACTTCGCGATCGTGACGGAGATCGACGGCGTCGTGTCCTTCGGTTCGGACTCGCGCGGCAAGCGACGGATCATCGTCACGCCGGATCTCGCGGAGGCGGAGCCGAAGGAATATCTGATCCCGAAGGGCAAGCACATCAGCGTCCACGAGGGCGATGTCGTGCGCGCGGGTGAAGCGCTGATGGACGGTTCGTCGAACCCCCACGACATCCTCCGGATCAAGGGCGAGAAGGAACTCTCGAAGTATCTCGTCGACGAAGTGCAGGAGGTCTACCGCCTACAGGGCGTTCGGATCAACGACAAGCACATCGAGGTGATCGTCAAGCAGATGCTCCGCCGCGTGCGGGTCATCGACGTGGGCGATACGGACTTTCTGGTCGGTGAGCACGTCGAGAAGGTCGTGTTCGAGGCCACCAACGCGCGGATGCTGGACGAGGGCAAGCAGCCCTCCCTCGCCGAACCGCTGCTGCTCGGGATCACCAAGGCGTCGCTGTCCACGGAGTCGTTCATTTCGGCGGCCTCCTTCCAGGAGACGACGAAGGTGCTGACCGAGGCGTCCATGTGGGGCAAGGTCGATCAGCTGCGCGGTCTGAAGGAGAACGTCATCATGGGTCGGCTGATTCCGGCCGGCACGGGGATGGCCCGCTACCACCAGATCGGGATCCAGATCGATGCGCCCGAGGAACTCATGGAGGGCCCCGAAGAGGAGCCGCTCGCGGAGTTTCCGGTGCCGCCGGAGGCGCCCATCGCGACTGCGGACGGACTGATGGCCTCGGCCGAATCTCTGAGCGAGGCGCTCGAGGTCTGATTTCGGAATCGAGCGCCGAATGGGGTCGAATCGGCCCCGAATCGGCGCTCGATCGGCGCCCGCACAAAGCGTTGACAGGGGTCGGAAGCTCGCTAAGATGCAGCGGTTTTCGGCACTGACCGCCTGCCTGAGTTCCGCTTCCGGCAAGACATGGGCACCGCCCGAGGGAGACTTCCTCCGGCCCCTTCGTCGCCTCAAGTAGGACACGGGGGAGTGGTGCGTTCGCGCACGGTGCGCGTTCGGTGCGAATCGTCGAATCGAAGTCTGAAAGTTCAATACCTGAGGGGAGCACCGATATGCCGACGATCCAGCAGCTCGTTCGTCGGGGGCGCGTGCGCAAGCAGTCGCGATCGAAGTCTCCCGACCTGATGCGAGCTCCGCAACGGCGCGGTGTATGTCTGCGCGTCTTTACCGCGACACCCAAGAAGCCGAACTCCGCGCTTCGAAAGGTCGCGCGCGTGCGCTTGACGAACGGCCGCGAAGTCAACGCCTACATCCCGGGCGAAGGCCACAACCTCCAGGAGCACTCGGTGGTTCTGGTGCGCGGGGGTCGCGTCAAGGACCTCCCCGGCGTTCGTTACCACATCATCCGTGGAACTCTGGATACGACGGGAGTCTCGGATCGGCATCGCAGCCGGTCGCGGTACGGAACGAAGAGACCGAAGTAGTCTTCTGTTGGCGGCTTTACGGGCGTCGAGCGACGCGCCGGATGGTCGCTGATTTTTTGCGTCGGGCCCAAATCCGACGAAGGGTGCAGACGAAGCATGCCTCGACGACGAGACGTACCGAAGCGCAAGATCTCTCCGGATGCCAAGTACGGCGACCGGATGGTCAGCCGCTTTACCAACGTCATCATGAGCCATGGCAAGAAGAGCACCGCCGAGCGAATCGTCTACGGCGCGTTCACGGTCATCGAAAGGAAGACCCGCAACGACCCGTTGGCGATGTTCAGGCGCGCACTCGACAACATCCGCCCGCGCGTCGAAGTGAAGTCCCGGCGGGTCGGTGGCGCGACCTATCAGGTTCCCATCGAGGTTCGCCCGGAGCGCGCGAACTCGCTCGCGATGCGCTGGCTCTCGGATTACGCGCGCAGCCGAGCGGGCAAGAGCATGCACGAGAAACTCGCAGACGAGATCATCGACGCCGCGAATGAGCGCGGCGAGAGCGTGAAGAAGCGCGAAGACACCCATCGAATGGCGGAGGCCAACAAGGCCTTCTCCCATTATCGCTGGTAGAACTGCTCGACGAGAGCTTGGATCCGCGAAAATGCCCCGCATGACACCGCTCGAACGGACTCGGAATATCGGCATCATGGCGCATATCGATGCCGGCAAGACGACCACGACCGAGCGGATCCTCTACTACACGGGTGTCAACTACAAGCTCGGCGAGGTTCACGACGGCACCGCGACGATGGACTGGATGGAGCAGGAGCAGGAGCGCGGGATCACCATTACGGCGGCCGCGACGACCTGTTTCTGGAAGGAGCACCGCATCAACATCATCGACACACCCGGCCACGTGGATTTCACCGTCGAGGTGGAGCGCTCGCTTCGGGTCCTGGACGGAGCGATCGGCGTCTTCTGCGGCGTTGCGGGCGTCGAACCCCAGAGCGAAACGGTTTGGCGACAGGCCGATCGCTACCGCGTGCCGCGCATCGCCTTCGTGAACAAGATGGATCGGATCGGGGCGGACTTTGTCCGCGTCGTGGGCACGCTTCGCGATCGACTCGGCGCCAACGCCGTACCGCTGCAGATCCCGATCGGGTCCGAAGAAGACTTCGAGGGCGTGGTGGATCTGCTGACCGAGAAGGCCATCTACTGGAATGATGACACGCTCGGAGTCGATTTCGACGAGCGCGAAATTCCCGCAGAGCTCGTGCAGGCGACCGCCGCGGCTCGCGAATATCTGATCGAAGCGGTCGCTGGGCTCGATGAATGTCTCACCGCAAAGTATCTCGACAACGAAGAGATCTCCGCGGATCAGCTGCGCAAAGCGCTTCGCGAGGCGACGCTGCAGCGCCGGATCGTACCCGTCTTCTGCGGCAGCGCGTTCAAGAACAAGGGCGTGCAGCCGCTCCTCGATGCGATCGTCGATTTCCTGCCTTCGCCGCTAGATGTCGCGGCCGTGATCGGTGTCCACCCGGGCGATGAGTCGAGAGTCGTGCGCGAAGCGGACGACAGCGCGCCCTTCAGCGCGTTGGCATTCAAGCTCGCGAACGACAAGCACGTCGGACATCTCGCCTATGTCCGCGTGTACTCGGGTCACGCGAAGACGGGCGATCAGGTTCTCAACGCCAACCGCAGTCGCAAGGAGCGCATCGGGCGACTGCTCCAGATGCACGCCAACAAGCGCCAGGATCTCGAGGAGATCTGGGCGGGCGACATAGCGGCGGTCGTCGGTTTGAAGGAAGTGACGACCGGGGAGACGCTCTGCGATCCGCACAAGCCGGTGATCCTCGAGTCTCTCGTATTCCCGGAGCCCGTCCTCTCCATCGCCATCGAGCCGCGCACCACGGTCGACATGGAGCGGCTGTCGAGTTCACTGCAGCGCCTCGTGCACGAAGATCCCTCCTTCCGCGTAGCGGTCGATTCCGAGACCGGCCAGACGATCATCTCGGGCATGGGTGAGCTGCACCTCGAGATCATCACCGACCGACTGCTTCGCGAATTCAATGTCAACGCCAACGTCGGAAAGCCCCAGGTCGCCTATAAGGAGACGATCACGGAAACCGTGAACGTCGAGGGTCGCTACGTGAAGCAGACGGGCGGTACCGGCGACTTTGCGGTGGTCAAGCTCGAAGTCTCGCCCGGCGCGCGCGGATCCGGTTTTACCTTCATGTCTGCGATCAAGGGCGGCGCGATTCCGAAAGAATTCGTGAAGCCGGTGATGGTTGGCTGCGAAGAAGTCACCCAGAGCGGCATGCTCGCGGGTTATCCGGTCGTGGACGTTGCGGTTCGCCTCGTCGACGGTCAGACGCACGACGTCGACTCGTCCGAACGTTCCTTCAAGATTGCGGGATCGATTGCAATGAAAGATGCGCTGCGCGCTGCGAAACCGATCCTGCTGGAGCCGATCATGGCGGTCGAGGTGGTCACGCCCGAAGTATTCGTCGGTGGCGTGCAGGGTGATCTGAGCAGCCGCCGCGGAAGCATCACGGGATTCGAGCGCAGGGGGATCACGCAGGCGGTCACTGCATTCGTTCCGCTTGCAGAGATGTTCGGATATGTCGGAAACCTGCGCTCGATGACGCAAGGCAGAGCGACGTATACGATGCAGTTTTCGCACTATTCGCAGGTTCCGGCGAACGTCGCCGAAGGAATCGTTTACTAACGACCCACGAATCCCCGGGGAAAGCGGGGATCAGGAGAATAGGCGGGGCGATATGGCCAAGGCGAAATTCGAGCGTACGAAGCCGCACGTGAACATTGGGACGATCGGTCACGTGGACCACGGGAAGACGACGCTGACAGCGGCGATCACTCAGCGTCAGGCCCACAAGGGT
>CAZBSV010000096.1:0-3375 GCA_964494795.1 uncultured Spirochaetales bacterium
GAGGAGAAGTCCGCGATCCCGATGGTGCGCGACCAGATGGCACTCATCCAGGACGTGCAGACCGACGAGTGGTGGCAAGACGTGACCGTCCCAATTCTCGAAGGGATGCGCCGGCGCCTGCGTGATCTGATCAAGCTCATCGAGAAGCAGAGACGCAAGCCGATCTACACCGACTTCGAAGATGAGATGGGTGGCGAGACGCACGTGGTACTGCCCGGCGTCGCGGAGGGCACGGACTACGCGAAGTTCAGGGCGAAGGCACAGGCGTTCCTGCGCGCGCATCAAGATCACATCGCAATTCACAAGCTGCGGTTGAACAAGGCCCTCACGGCGGCTGATCTGGCCGAGTTGGAGCGGATGCTCGTCGAGAGCGGCGTCGGCGCGGCCGCGGAGATCGGCCGCGCCAAGAGTGAATCGCAGGGCCTGGGACGGTTCGTGCGATCCCTGGTGGGCCTGGACCGGGAAGCGGCGAAGAATGCATTGAGCGGATTCCTGAACGGCAAGACGTGGAGCGCGAGCCAGATCGAGTTCGTGAACTTGATCGTGAACCACCTGACCGAGCATGGCGTGATGGAGGCCGCGCGGCTCTACGAGTCGCCGTTCACTGATCTGACGCCGCGCGGGCCGGATGGGCTGTTCAGCACCGCGCAGGTGGACGCCTTGTTGGCGGCGCTTGCGGCTGTGAGGGCGACCGCGGTCGCGGCGTAAGTCGCGGGGACTTCGAGAGGCATCAGCGGTGCACGCCGTCGTCCCAGAATGCGCGCATCTCAAAATAGGTGAACGACGCCGTCCACGCGATCAGCACGAGTCCCGTCAGCGATTCGCTGCCCGCGAGCAGTCCCGCATTCCCGAGCGGGACGATGTCGCCGTACCCGAGCGACGTGTAGGTGGCCGACGAGAAGTACAGGATATCGGTGAAGCTCGGATTCTCGATCGACAGACGGGCCGCGCCGAGCGCGAGAAGGAGTTTCCAACCGAGAGCGAACACGATCACTTCGAGAAAATGCGCGCCAAGCGCGGCGAGCACCGCGATCAGGACTCGGATCCGATGGCTCGACTCGATGCTTCGGACGCCATTCGAGGTGAGGCTCAGCGCCTCGTAGTGGATTCCGACGGCGAGCAGAATCAGAAACGCAGTCGTGATGGCTCCAATCAGCATCTGAACGCTCACCCGATTCGCACGCGATCGACCCGCGACTGCCGCGCGATCGCCGCTAGCGACTTGGTAGCTCGAAGTCGACGAGAACAGGAGGTCGAGGTTCGGAAATCTCGAGCACGCGCAGCGCGGCCTCGATCACCGCGTGTTGCCGCGCGGCGTCCAGCGGAGCGCCGAGCGGATAACCGTGCCGGAACGGGGCGAAGAGAGCGCGCGGCGGCCGCACCCGTTCGGCGACAACGCGCAGCAGCTGGATCGCGACGGTCGCAATGCCCCGTCGCTCGAGTTCCGCAGCTACCAGGCTCACGGCCTGGTTGCACATCGGTCAGACGGGAACCAACAGCGCGACGTCGACACCGCTCGCGACGAATTGCCGCGCGATCTCGGGTGCCATGTCGCGAATCAACCGCCCCGGAGCGGTGATCGAACCCATGAATGAGACGTGCGCGTCTGCGACTGAACCGATCCGGCCAGATTCGACGAGCTCGCGCGCGCGATCGAGCGGAAACGCGAGATTCGGATCCCGCAGCATGCCCTCGTGGTCGAACGAATCGCTGCGATGCGTGTCGATCAGGTCGGCGACCGGAAAATCGCTCGGAATGCTCCGGAAGCTCGGGTCTCCACCGCGCATGGATCCGTCGAAAGCCGGCTGCTCCGGCGTGACGAAGCCCGCGCTCGAGACGAGCCCGAGTCGACACTCCGAGAGGGGTTTTTCGAGCGCTGCCCACGGCACGGGATCGATCTTGCGCCAGCGATACGCGCGCAGGAAGGTTCGATCGACGAGCGAAAACTCCGCGAAGTCACCCATCGCGCAAACCTCCGACGAGCCGGCAAACAGACCCGACGCGGCCGTTGCGCGGCGCGGGCATCAGCGGCCGCTAACCGCTGCTGCTCTTGGGTCCCGCAAAGTACCAGATGACGAAACCGAGTGCCGGGAGCACCAGCACGAGAACGATCCAGAGCGCTTTGGCGCCATTCGATTCGCGGCTCTGAATGATGTTGAGAATCGCCCAAACGTCGGCGATCAAGATCAACAAACCGAGCAGTCCTGTGAACACGACAACCCTCCCTCGTTCGTCAGCGCCGGTATGCGCACACCAGTGCCGTTCGTTCGTTAGCTCCGATTCGTTCGTTAGCTCCGATATGCGCGCGCCATCTTCGTGCATCCGCGCGGGTTCACGCGCGCCACCCGCGTCCGGCGCGCGAAGTCTACCCGCTCGGGGGCGCGGAGTCGGACCGACTGGTGGGAATAGGCCTAGCTGGTTGGAGTCGGACCGACGAATCGGAGTCGGACCGACGAATCGGAGTCGGACCGACGAATCGGAGTCGGGCCGACGAATCGGAGTCGGGCCGACTCGCTGGAATTTGCCCGACTGGCGGATTTCGGCGCGGCTGGTTGGGCCCGCGGACTTTTTCGCCCCGCGGGGCGAATTCGGCTGTCGCGGCGGGCGACTGACGGCTTCGCGCTCGATCGGAACTCGGGCGCGAGCTGCGGTCTGCGAGGCCTTGGTGTTCGAGCCCCAGCGCTGCTACCAACCCCGGCGAATTCCCGTCGGGTGCGACCCGCGAAGCCGCTCCGAGCGCCTCGCCGACGTTCTCACATCCCAGCCTTCGCGAAGGGTTCGCAACCCCGTTGAGTCCAGGAGCAGACGCCGTGCGCAATCGGAAGAGCAGCGAGACCAACAAACAGGGCAAAGCGGCAAAGGCGGAACCCGCCGCCGCGCCCGTTCACATCCCGCTCGAGTGGGACACGCCGATGTATCGGCTCGCGGTCGACCAGCTCGACCAGACCGCGGAACTGATGGATCTGGATCCGAACATCTGGGAGCGGCTGCGCACCCCGCAGCGCGCGCACGTGGTTTCCTTCCCGTTCCGCCGCGACGACTACAAGACGGTCGAGACGGTTTTCGCCTACCGCGTGCAACACATGCTCACGATGGGACCGACCAAAGGCGGCATCCGCTACGACGAGGACGTCAACCTCGGCGAGGTGACCGCTCTCTCGATGTGGATGTCGTGGAAGTGCGCGATCATGAACCTGCCCTTCGGCGGCGCCAAGGGCGGCGTGCGCATCGATCCGCACACGCTCTCGAGCGACGAACTCCAGCGTCTGACGCGGCGCTACACCTCGGAGATCATCGAGATCATCGGCCCGGATCGCGACATTCCGGCGCCGGATCTCGGCACCGACGAGCGCGTGATGGCGTGGATCATGGACA
>CAZBSV010000097.1:0-23874 GCA_964494795.1 uncultured Spirochaetales bacterium
CATCGCGGTGAACTGCTTGGAAACCGATCCCAGGCGGGTCGAGGTATCGGTCTCGAACGGCACGCCGCGCTCGATGTCCGCCATCCCATAGGCGGCCTGCTTCAGAATCACACCGTCTTGGATCACGATGATCGCAGCGCCGGGTGCCGGCGCAGTCCGATTCCCGGCGAACAGCGCGTCGACGGCTGTCGAAGGATTCGTCGGCACGCTCCTGCAGCCGAACAGGTTCATCGCGGATGTCATTCCGAGCAGGAGGAGCAGCGCGTGGATCCGAGGTGCGGCGGAAAGTCGGCGGATCGATTGCATTGGCTGTGGGTCTCCTACTATCGGTGCGAGCCTTCTACTATCGGGGTGGGCCTCCTACTATCGGGGCGGGCCTTCTACTATCGGGACGGGCCTTCTACTGGTAGTCGCGGGGAATCGTGTCTTCCCAGCTTTTTTCGCGGACGAGTTCGCCGTCTTGCAGCAGGCGGCGGGTGTACTCGTAGTAGAAATTTTCCAGATCGCTGCGGAACGACATCTCCGATTCCCAGCTGAGCGTGCGATCCTCGAGTTCGACCTGCATGCGATAGGCGCCGACGACGGAGGTGGCTTCGGGATGATCGTCGTTCGTCTGGTGGGTGATCGTCTCCTCGAAGCGCTCGCTCCCCCATGGAAAGCGCTCGCCGCTGCGGTTCGTGGCGCGGACCGTCGTCGTTCGCGTCTGCGGGTTTCGATCGATCGATGAGACTTCTCCGTAACCGGAGACGTTTCCCGCGTCGATGGCCGCAAAGCCGGGGAGCTTTGGATCCACCTCGGGAGGCAAGAACCTTGGTTTCGGCCAGTCGCCTTTGGGAACGACGGGAAGCACGAGCTTCGTGGGATGCTTGCCGCCGACGCGCAGCGCGGTCGTCATCGGATACGGGGTCGGCCAGAGCATCGGCCACTGGGAATTGTTGACCGCGAATCGAATCCGGTGGCCCTTCTCGAACACCCAGGACGTGAAGTGCATTTCGATTTCGAGCGAGATCGGCGCTCCGGGTTCGAGCGGCTTGGGGTTCGTCGCGGACTCGCGGTGGGTGCCGTTGAAGGCCGCGCCCGCGACCTGCGTGACGCTCCCGTCGGGGGCGACGTCCGAGAGTCGCGCGATCCAGTTCGCGTGCGGAGCGTCGGCCGAAACCTCGAGCATCGCGCGCGGCAAACCGAGGATTTCGATCTCTTCCTCGACGGGATCGCTGTCGTAGACGAGGCTGAACGCGTCGGTCGGCCGCTGGTCGTGGGCGGCATCTCCCCACCACATCACGGGACCGCCTGCCTCGACGCCCGCAGATGCGACGTAGCGGAGCCGGTGGCTGTCGCTGCTGGGCACCTTGTTGGCGAGGGTGTGGTTCGATTGCGGGTAGAGGGTTCGCTCGCGGATGCGCTCGAGCGGCCAGCCGTCCTCCCAGCGCCACGCGCCGGCGACTTCTTCGAGTAGCGGGCCCGGGGGATGCCAGCGCCGGACGAACACCGCGAAGCGCGGCTCGTCGAGAATTCCGGTGTTCTTTCCCTTGAGCCAGTAGTCGTACCAGCGCACCGCTTCGTTGCGCCACTCGATGCGCGGCGCGATGCCTGCATTGTGCGGGTAGTCGTGGGACCACGGCCCAACGATCGCCTTCACGGGCGCCTTCAGCTGCTCGAGCATGCGCGGCACGCTGTCGCGGTAACCGTCGTACCAACCGCCGATCATGAAGGTGGGTACGCGAATCGAGTCGTAGCGCTCCTTGAGCGTCGTCCGCTCCCAGAACGGTCCGTATCGCTGCTTGCGCTTGTAGGTCATCATCCAGGGTTGGGTGTCGAACCGGTTCTGGAAGTACTCCTCATCGATCGCGTAGTCGGGCGCGCCCGGGCGCGCGTTGTCGAGATCCTGGCTCATCTCCCAGGAGTCGACGTGGATCACGCCGTCCATGAAGTGCACGTCGTCCTGATACAGGTCGTCGGTGGCGTCGACCGCGATGATCGCCTTGAGGGCGGGCGGGTTGCGCATTGCGAGGTGGATCGAATTGAAGCCGCCCCAGGAGATGCCGAACATGCCCACGTTGCCGTTCGAGAAGGGCTGCTCCGATAGCCACTCGATCACGGCCTCGCCGTCGTCGTTTTCGCGATCCGTGTATTCGTGGGCGATCAAGCGGCCCTCGCTGTTGCCGGTTCCGCGGATGTCGACGCGCGCGACGATGTAACCGCGTCGCACGAAGTACGAATAGAGTGAGTAGTTTCGGCTGCGCGACTCCGTCTTGCGGTACGGCAGATACTCGAGCAACACCGGGAAGCGCTCGTCTGGCTCGCCACCGATCGGAACGAAGAGATCAGCGGCGAGGCGCACGCCATCGGGCAGCGGAATCCACGCCTCCTGCAGCTCGATCTCGTAGGTTGGCGCCGAGGGCTCCACGACCGGCTCTTGCGCGCAGCCCCCTGCGAAGATCATCAGCGCGAAGGCGATCAGGCAGGGGATGCGTGACGTGAAAATTTCTTGGGGGGAGATCTGCACTGGGTTCTCCGTTTCGTGGCTTTCGAAGTATACGCCCGCTGTTGAATCCGCTGAAGTCTACGGTAGCGGTCTCTGCGCGGCGCCGGCGGCTCGAATTTCGATCTCGTGGGGCAGCGGAGGGTCGAACTTCCCGTTTCCATCGAGGTCGATGAAGATCGGATTGGTCAGCGCGTAGGGGAGTACCTCGGCGTTGCCTGCTTCGGTCTCGCCTGCTCCGGCCGCCGACCGCGCCTGCACGACCGGAGCGAGCGGCTTGCTTCCGCGGACTTCGGCAACCAGGTAGCTGTCTCGATCCAACTGCAAGGCGAGATCGGCGCGGAAATGCCGCGCCGTCGCGTGGCTGAGCGGCCGCGTCGGCACGCTCCGGCGTTCGCCGTTGACGTAGATCGAAACCGCGGAGGCCTCGATCCAGGGCGCGGTCCAGACATCGATGCCGACGTCCACGATTCCACTCCGGACGCTGACCGTGTCTCCGGGCCGGTATCGCTCCGCGACCAGCAAATCGAGAATGGGGCCGTTGCTCGCAAACGAACGCCCTTGTCGGATGCGCTGCATCAGGTATTCGGCGTCGAGCTGCGCGCCGCGCAAAGGGTCGCGGTAGATGTAGGTCCTGGAATAGCCGGGCTCGTCCCGATCGATTTCGTGGGAGTCGGAGGTTCCGACGAGCGGAAAGAAATATCCGCGGCGCAGCAGATTCAACCAGTCATTGCGTGTCGCTTGGTTGTTCGCCGAGTCGTAATCAGGTCCATTGACGACTTCGAGCACGTCGAAAGACAGATCGAATCCCTCGTTCGCGAACGCGGCGCTCTCCGGATCGAGCTCGTGCCACTGGAAGTAGTCGAATTGCCAGGATCGAGGGTGATTGACCTGCAGCACGACGCCGCGGTCGCGGGCGCGGCTGGCTCGGAACAAAGCCGTGAGATCGGTCGAAAGCGCGTCGATGGCTCCGTGGTTGTGTTCTGTCGGCCGCACTTCCATCGGGTAGCTGTTGTAGTCCAGCCGCTCGGGGACCGTGACTTCCGCGCCCGCGAAGACGATCAGCTGATCCTTAAGTCCGAGTTTCGCGAGGGCAGGGCGGTAGTCGACCGGCAGATTGTGGTCGGTCGCGATCGCAACGTCGATGCCCTCGGCGACGATCGCCCGAATCTTCTGCTCGACCCCGACGGCTCCGTCGGATTCGAGAGTGTGAAGATGGGAATCCAGCGAAATCAGATCGGGTCGGTCGATCACGCGGTCGATCCGGAAGATCCGCTCCTCGGTCGTACCCGCGGAGATCGTCAGGTCCTGCTCGTCGACCGAGAATTCCGGCCCCCTCGAAGCCGCGACGCGGTAGCTGCCGACCGGCAGTGTGACGACACTCCCCGTCTCGCTGGGAAACACAGAGTTCTTGTACGACTCCCAGTATCCGTCGTCGTATGCGGGATTCTCGGGGCGGAAATAGGGCGAGGGAGTCTGGGCGCTGCCGCGAAACGAAAGCTTGCCGGGAACGAAGTGGCCCGCGGAATCGAGGATCCGAATTCTCGCCTTGCCGAGCGGCGGATCTTGCAAGCGGCAGCGATTCGCTGCGCTCTCGGAAACCGTCAGCGAGCATTCCGCGACGCCCGGGAAGAAATTCGCGCGCAGCGTGTAGGTTCCAGCGGGAAGTGCGATTGCGAATGGCGCTGGGCGATCCCGAAACGCGCGGTAGAAGACCGCCGCCGAATCGGCTTCGCGGACCACGAGCTCGAAGTAGCTGTTCGACTCACTTTCGAATTCGAGAGACACCAGGTGGGAGTCGATTTCGATTGCTTGATACAGGCTCGCGAGCAGCGCGCCGCTGTCCGCGCTCGCAATCAGCGCATATTTTCGCGCATCGCTGATTCCCGGCGCGAGCCGGATCGCGAGCGGGTCGGGCAGGATCATGCCGCCGTCCCAGCCGTAGCGATCGTCGCTGACGGCTAGGCGAGTCGTCTGATCGAGCCATCCGATCAAGTGATTCGCCCGCGGATAAGCGCGAAACGCGAGCTTCCGGTACTTCGCGACATCCGCCGGACTGAAGTCGTAGACCTGATGCGGGTCGAAGAAGAGCGCGTAGACGAAGTCGTCGATCGGTTCGGAGCCGACGTTGGTCGCCGTGAGGCGGATGTCGACTCTTTCCGACGCGGCTGCGAAGTCGTAGCGAACCTCGAATCGGATGCGCGCAGCATCGGGGCCGACGTAGAGTGCGTGCGCGTTGAAACTCACGCGCTCGCCAGATCGCGTCATTTCGAGCTGTTCGTAGGCGATGTGCCGAGTCGTGTTTCCGATTCTCACGTAGGGAGAACCGAGCATGATGTCACCGCGCGCATCGGTACCCGCCGGGCGCAAGAAGACAATGCTGCCGAGAGTGTCGGCGGTGGCAAATTTATAGAATGACTGATCTCGCCGGTGCGAGCCGCCGATCGCGACTTCGAGACTTCCGTTGCTGACGAGGTAGTCGCCGTCCGCACAGCGTTCGCACAGCGCCTTGGCCAGTTCGTTTTGAGCGCCGAGTGTGCCGTTAGCGCCGAGTGTTCGCACCTCGATCCCGGTCGCTTGCGAAGTTCCCGCAAGCGCGGTGCAGAGCAGGATCCAGAGCGTTGCGCGGTGCTGCATGATCGGATCAGTCCTGCGGGATCGGAGGCGGTCCTTCCGGGATGTAGAGCCCGAGTTTGGCGTCCTTCGTCTGCTCGTCGAATTCTTTTTTGATGGCTGCTCGCTGCGCGGGGTGCTCGTAGAGGTCCACCATCGTGGCTGCTAGCGCCTTCGCCGCGTAGCCCATCCCGCGCTGGCCGATCGACATTCCGCTGGTCGCGACGACCGGCCAGGCGTGCCAGGGCGCGCCGTGGGCAGCTGTCGTCACCGAGAGGTGGAGCGTGGGCACCACCCAACTCACGTCGGCCACGTCTGTCGAGCCGCCGTCGGGCGCGCGCCGCGTGAGGTCGAGGGGCTCCGGGTCCGTTCGCAAACCGCTGACCTCGACTCCGGTTGCGCGCTGGATCTCGCGCGCAAATTCCTGTTCGTCTTCGGTGAATTCAATCGCGCCGAGCCACGTCATGTTTTCGTGAATGAGTTTGGCGCCCTCGAGATTCACGAGCATCTCATAGCTACCCGATTGGATGCTGAAGCTGCTCTGTGTGCCCGTGGCGAGCGCGGCGCCCGCAGCGGCTGCGCGCGCTCGTTCTACGAGTTGATCGACACTCGCGTGCTCACTGTCTCGAACCCAGCACCAGACTTTCGCGTAGTCGGGCACGACGTTTGGAACCGCGCCGCCATCGGTGATCACGTAATGCATGCGGGCGCTGGGCGGCACATGCTCGCGCATCAGATTGATCGCGTGGGTGAAGAGCTCCAGGCCGTCCAGCGCGCTGCGACCGTCCCAGGGGTCGTAGGCGGCGTGAGACGCTCTTCCGCGGAACTCGACCGCGAAGTCCACCATCGCTTGGCTGCCGTCGGTGTCGGCTGAGATCTCGTCGGCCGGATGCCACGCCAATGCGATGTCGACGTCATCGAAGAGTCCGGCGCGAATCATGTAGACCTTGCCGCCGACGTCTTCCTCGGCGGGTGTGGCGTAGAAGCGGATCGTGCCCTCGAGTTCACCCGCTTGGATCAATTCCTTGATCGCGATCGCGGCGGCGAGGCTCGCGGGAGCGAACAGGTTGTGGCCGCAACCGTGCCCGGCGGCGCCGGCTTCGAGCGGCTCTTGGCGGCTCTGGGCCTTCTGTGAAATTCCCGGCAGCGCGTCGTACTCACCCATGATGCCGATGATCGGCCGCCCGCTGCCATAGCTGGCCACGAACGCGGTGGGCATCTGCGCGACAGCGCGTTCGACCGCAAAGCCCTGGGCTTGCGCGTAATCGGCGAGCAGCGCGGCCGAACGCGTTTCGCGCAGCGCGGTTTCCGCAAATGCCCAGATCTGATCGGAGAGTTGGATCATGTCGGCTTGCTGGCGCTCGACGCTCGCGACGGCCTTTTCCTTGGCGGGACTGGCGGCCGCTGCCGGAGAGCCGATCGCTGCGAACGAGAAGACGAGCGACACAAGATATACGAGCGAGGGCTTCATGGGGGGTATCTCCGTTGGGTTCGTCCGTCAGCGCTGCCGAAGAAGCTCGCCGCGAGAGAAGTTGGAGTGGGTCAATTGACTTTGGCGGCCTTCTCTCCCTTGAGATAATGGCCGAACCAACGCAGGTAGCGCTCGAAAAGGTCTTTCGCGTGCGATGGAGTGTCGATTCCGTGGAACTCGTCCGGATAGACGACCAGCTCTGTCGGGACGCCGCGCAACTTGAGGGCGAGGAAGAGCTGCTCCGAATTGATGATTGGAACGTTCCAGTCTTCCTTGCCGCCGAGGATCAGGGTGGGCGTCGTGACCTTCTCGATCCGATTGAACGGAGAGAGTTTGTCGTAGAGCTGTCGGCTCTCGGGCTCCCAGGGCAGTCCGAATTCGTAGCGCCACCAGTTCTGGTACTGGTCGTGGCCGAAATTCACGACGTAGAGGGCCTCGCTTGCACCCGTGGCCGCGGCCTTGAAGCGGTCGGTCTTGGTAATCACGTGATTCGTCAGGATGCCGCCGTACGACCAGCCGGTGACTCCGAGTTTGTCCGGGTGCGCCCAGCGCTTCTCGACCATGTAATCCACCGCGCCCATCACGTCGTCGAAATCGCTCTCGCCCCAGGCTTGCCAGATCGCCAGGCAGAAAGCTTGGCCGTAGCCCGTCGAGCCGCGCGGATTCGGCATGGCGACCACGTAACCGTTCGACGCGTAGAGCTGTGCCTCGAAGTTGAAGCGGAAGTCGTATTGGGCCTGGGGTCCGCCGTGGATGTAGAGGATTCCCGGGTAGCGACGGCTGGACGAAAAGTCCGGCGGCTTGACGATGAAGGCCTCGATTTCCGTAGCGTCCTTGCTCGCGTATCGAATCTCTTCCACCGAACCCAGCCGGAGCGAAGCCATCACCTCGTCGTTGACGTGAGATCGCCGCTCGTTGTTTCCGTTGCTGTAGAGGAAGACCTCGGCGGGAAAATGCGGCTCGGATACCAGGTTGGCGATCTCGCCCGACGGGCCTTCGTCGTGCGCGGTCACGACGCGAGGGCCGCTGATGAGGCGCTCGATCGCGCCACCGGACGCGGCGATGCGGGCCAGGCTCTGCTCACCGCTATCTTCGAGCAAGAAGTAGATCGAATCGCCGCGCTTCGAGAAGCGCGGAGCGAAGATCATCCGATCGAGTTCCCGGGTCAGCAGCCGCGATTCGCCGCCGGCCGCCGAGGAAACCGCGAGATGATTGGTGCTGTAGAGAGCGGTATCGGTTTCGCTGTTCGAGGTGTGCGCGATTTGTCTGCCGTCGGAGCTCCAGCTCGGCGTCGCGTCGGGTCCGGGGTTGCGGGTGATCTGCAGCGGCTTGGCGCCGAGATCGTCGTTGTCGGCCGCAACCAGCCAGATGTCCGTGTTGTAGTTGTCATCGGGATCGTCGCTGCGGTTGCTCACGAAAGCGACCCGGCTGCCGTCGGGCGACCATGCGGGTTCGCTGTCGTCGAAGTCGCCCGAGGTGATCTGCCGAATCGCTTTGGTTGCGAGATCGAGCGCGTAGAGGTGCGTGCGGCGGCTGTCGAGGTAGCCCACGTAGTCCAGCTTGAACTGCTTGCGGGTCACCACCCAGGGCGGCGCTGTCTTCTGCTCGAAGGTCTCGCCATCTTGCTCGGCCTGCTTGGCTTCGAGTTCCTCGGGCTTCGGGTCCTGCAGGACCAGCAGCACCCGCTTGCCGTCGGGCGACCACTCGAAGTCTGTGACGTCTTGCGCGGTGTCGCTCCGCTGCACGGCCTCGCCACCTTCGCGAAACAGCGTCCAGAGCTGGGTCTTCCCCTCATTCCGCCCGGATAGAAAGGCCAGGTAGCGGCCGTCGGGGCTCCAGCGCGGCGAACTGGAATCTTCTCCCTCGGCGGAGACGGGAATCGGCTCGCCTCCCGCGGCTGGCAGCATCCAGATCCGGCTGCTCGATTCGTCCTCTTCGAGATCCTGGCTGGTTGCCGTGTAGGCGATCCAGCGGCCGTCGGGGGAGATGCGCGGGTCTTCGACATCGCTGAGTCGGAAGTAATCGTCCACGCTCACGAGCTGGGGCTTGATCTTCTTGTCGGCCGCCGAAGCTTCCGTCGGGGAAAGCAGCGACGTGCCGCCTAGCAGGGAAACCGCGGCAATTCCGAGCGCCACCCGATATTCGAACCCCATGCGTCGATTCTCCTCGAAGATTTTGTGTTCTCGAAACCCCTTGAAGCCCCAGCTTCCGCGAGTCGCCAGATCGATTGGTTGACGCTCTGGGCGTCGGCCGGCCGCCATCCATAGCATATTGGCGCGATCGCAGATCTCGTCTGGTGCCCGGTTCTAAGGGGCCGGCCGCGCGACAAGACTGTCACCGGCGGCGAGCCAAAACTGCCAGCGGCCGCGCGCCAAAACTGGACGGGCTGGCGAGCTCTTCTCGCGACGCGCGCGCGCCGGAACCCGGCTTCGGCGCGACTATCCCGCGCGCTGGAAGCAGGGTAGACTGGGGCTTCGAGCGGGCCCGTACCGCGCCGGGGGCTGGCTCGATTTCCGACATATCGAATGCGGGATACGGGATACGGGTTACGGGTTACGAGATATGGGAGTAGGGGAGTCCGATATGAGCGACCTGGCCGAGAGCGTGACTGACGCAGTGGCCGCGGCGAACGCCCGCCCCAAGCGCGATGTGGGCAACGTCCAGGCCGCCGAACAGCCGTTCGAATATCCGCTGAAGCGCGAATACGTCGAACCGGATTGGACGCGCCTGCCCGGCTACGCCGACGTGAGCCGCGCAGACTGGGAGTCCGCGAAGTGGCAGCGATCCCACTCGGTGAAGAATCTCGCGGAGCTCAAGCGGGTGTTCGGAGAGCATCTCGCTGACGACTTGTGCGCGGACATCGAACGCGACCAGCGCGAGCGCGCCACGATGTCGATGCTGATCCCGCCGCACATGCTCAACACGATGGACGAATCCGATCTGCGCGACGACCCCGTGCGCCGCTACATGGCGCCCGCGTTCAGCGATCGCGATGCCGACTGGCCGAGCCACCCGATGGCGAGCCGCGATTCTCTGCACGAAGCCGACATGTGGGCGGTCGAAGGCCTCACGCATCGCTATCCGACCAAGGTGCTCGCCGAGATGATCCCGACCTGTCCGCAATATTGCGGGCACTGCACGCGGATGGATCTCGTCGGCACGGACACCAGCCAGATCCTCAAATACAAATTCGAGATGAAGCAGCAGGACCGCTGGGACGCGATGCTCGACTACCTCGCCCGAACTCCATCGGTGCGTGACGTGGTGGTCTCGGGCGGCGACGTCGCGAATGTGCCCGCTAAGCGATTGCAGGAATGGCTGTTCAAATTGATGGATCTGCCGAACATCCGCGACATCCGACTCGCCACCAAGGCGCTCGTCGCGGTCCCCCAGCACTTTCTGCAGGACGAGCTGCTGGAGAGCTATGCGGCGATCTCGAAGCGCGCGCGCGAGCGCGAGATCGACATTGCCGTCCACACGCACGTGAACTCCGCGCAGCAGGTGACACCGCTCTTTGGCAAAGCTGTCCGGGCGCTGCTCGACATGGGGTTTCGCGACGTCCGCAATCAGGGCGTGCTGCTTCGCGGCGTCAACACGACGCCCAAGCAGCTGCTCGAGCTGTGCTTCATGCTCGCCGACCACGCAAAGGTGATCCCCTACTACTTCTACATGTGCGACATGATTCCGAACGCAGAACACTGGCGGCTCTCGGTCTGGGAGACGCAGAAGTTGCAGCTTGCGATCATGGGATACCTGCCGGGCTTCGCGACGCCGAGATTCCTCTGCGACGTCGCGTTCGTCGGCAAGCGCTGGGTCCACATGCTGAGTTCGTACGACCGCGAAAAGGGCATCTCCTACTGGCGCAAGAACTACCGCACGGGCATCGAGCACGACGATCCGGAAGCCCTCTCCCGCGAATATCCCGCCTACGATCCGGTCTCGACACTTCCCGAGGCGGGAAAGCGCTACTGGCGCGAATATCTGTCTTCAGCGGAGCGCCGCGCGCGCGGGTCCGTCTAGTCGATGCGGCCGACACTGCATACGCTTGGGGACGGGCTGCTGCATCGGGTCATCGACGAGGCCAAGCGGGTGATGGCCGAGATCGGGATGGAGATTCGCGGGGCCGAGCTGCGCCAGCGCCTTCTCGACCACGGGCTGAAGACGGATGTGAAGGGCACGCGCATCCTGTTTCCACCCGACGAAGTGGACAAGGCGATCGCGAGCTGTCCGCACGTGATCACGCTCTACGATCGCGACGGAGAGCCTCACGCCGAACTCGGCGGCGACAACGTGCACTTCGTGCCCGCTTCGAGCGGACTCAAGATCCTCGACCATCGCACGAATCAAATCCGGCTCGCCAATTCGACGGATTTCATCGAGTACGCGCGCCTGTGTGACGGACTCGAGCACATCGCCTACCTGGCCACGGCGTTCTCGACCAACAACGACATCGAACCCATGATTTCAGACGCCTGGCGGCTCTACATGTGTCTGACGACGTCGAAGAAGCCCGTCGTGTCGGGGGCATTCAGCGAGCACGGCGTTCCCCGCATGGCGCAGATGATGCAGCTGTTTCGCGCGGACCGTGCCGAACTGCTCGCGAAGCCGATGTCGATCTTCACGATCACCGCGACCGGAAATTTCCGCTACGGGGAAGACTCGTGCCAGAACCTGCTCGACTGTGTCGAGATGGGCATCCCGGTCGAGATCGTTCCGGTCACGCTGATGGGCCTGATCGCTCCCGTGACGCTGGTTGGGGCGTTGGTCTTTCATTGCGTCGACGTGCTGACGGGCATCACGATGGCGCAGATCGTGCGCCCCGGCGCGCCGGTCTTGTTCGGCGGCGCCCCGGCCACCTTTCACATGAAGGCGGCGAGTGCGCCGATGCTCGCGATCGAAGCCCTGCATCTCGACGTCGCCTACGTGGGCGTCGCCAAACATCTGAAGTTGCCGTGTCAGGCCTACATGGGATTGACGGACGCCAAGGTTCTCGACGCGCAGGCGGGGGCTGAAACTTTCGGCAGCGCGCTGCTCGCCGCACTGGCCGGCGTCAACTCTGTTTCCGGTCCGGGGATGTTGGACTTCGTCTTGACCTTCAGCCTACCCAAGCTCGTGTTCGACAACGAGATCTGTGGCCAGGTGCTGCATTTCGTGCGCGAAATCGAACCGCGCGATGATCTGCCTACGACCGATCTGGTGCGCGAGCTGCTCGAGAACGATCACCTGATTACGTCACCCCACACTCTCAAGCATTGGCCGCAGGAGCTGTACCTCACCGATCCAGTATTCGACCGCGACAACCGCGAGGCCTGGGAGAAGGCCGGCTCGAAAAATCTCGATCAGCGCGCTCACGACGAAGTGGAGCGGCGCTTGGCGAACTACGCACCGATCGACACCGACCCCGCGCTGGATGCCGAACTGCGCCGGTTGGTGCAGTCGGGAATGGCAGGGCAGCGCGAGCTGCCGGCGTTGCCGCCGCCGCCCGATCCCGCGCTGGCGACCACGCCGCGCAAGAGGCGCGGCGGACGACGACATTCGAAAACCTCGACCGCGTGATCCAGCTGCGCGCCCGTCCTGGCCATGATGAAGAGAGGTCCACAAGATGACATCGAAGAACCCGAGTCAGAATCTGGCATCCGTGATGCCGCCGCCGTATCCCGGCGAGTATCCGAAGATCGTCGTGCCGCCGCCGGGGCCGAAGGCGAAAGCGTGGAACGCGCGCGACCGCAAAGTGGTTTCGCAGAACCTGACGCCGGACTACGAACTGGTGACCGAACGCGCGTCGGGGATGGTGGTCGAAGACGTCGACGGCAACCGCTTCCTCGATTTCGCAGCGGGCATCTCCACCGCATCCACGGGGCACTGTCATCCAGAGGTCGTTCGGGCCGTCCAGCAGCAGGCCGAGCGCATGCTCCACATCTGTTACACGGACTTCCATTACCCGGCCTACATCGAACTCTGCGAGATGCTCGCGAAGCTGGCGCCGATGTCCGGAGACAACCGGGTGTTTCTCTCGAACTCTGGCGCAGAGGCCGTGGAGACCGCGATCAAACTCGCGCGCGTTCGCACCGGTCGCTCGAAGATCATTGCGTTCTACGGCGCGTTCCACGGCCGCACGCTCGGCACATTGACGCTCACCGCGAGCAAGCCCGCGCAGCGTCGGGGTTACGGGCCGCTGCTGCCGGACGTCTTCCACACCCACTATTCGTACTGCTATCGCTGCCCGGTCAACCGAAAACCCGAATCGTGCAACGTGCAGTGTCTGGACCTGCTGACCGATTCGATGTTTCGCCACACGGTTCCGCCCGACGAGGTCGCGGCGGTGTTGGTGGAACCCATCCAGGGCGAAGGGGGATTCATTCCCCCGCACCCTGAATTCTTGCGCCGCTTGCAGGCGCTGTGCCGCGAGCACGGCATCTTGCTGATCGCGGACGAAGTGCAGTGCGGCATGGGTCGCACGGGCAAGCTGTTCGCGTCCGAGCACTTCGGCCTCGATCCCGACATCGTCATCCTCGCGAAGGGGATCGCGTCGGGGATGCCGATCTCCGCGGTGATCGCGCGCGACGAAGTCATGAAGTGGAACGATGGCGGCCACGGCAGCACGTTCGGCGGCAATCCTCTTTCCTGTCAGGCCGCGCTCGCCACGCTGCGCTTGTTGCAGGGGGGTCTGACGCAGAACGCAGGTCGTGTCGGGACGCGACTGATGGAGAAGCTTCGCGGGCTGATGGCCAAGCACGAGCGGCTCGGCGACGTGCGCGGCATGGGCCTGATGATCGGCCTCGAGATCGTCGCAAATCGCGAAACGCGCGAACCCGCGCCGAAGGAGCGCGAGCGCATCGTCCGCCGCGCGTTCGAGAAGGGTCTGCTGGTGCTTCCATGTGGGAAGTCGACGATCCGACTCTCGCCGCCGCTCATCTGCACGGATTCCGACGCCGACAAGGCGGTTGCGATCCTCGACGAAGTGCTGGCGGAGATCTCTGCCACGAGCTGAACCCGGAGTCTCTGCCACGAGCTGAACCCGGAGCCTCTGCCACGAGCTGAACCCGGAGGGGCGACCGCGCGGAACCCCTCGCTGGAGCTGCCTGGACACGCTATATCCTGACCGCGATGCCCATCCGCTCCCCCTTTCACGATCGCGTTGCACCCTATTGCACAAGCTACGCCTGGAAGGACTGGGCCGGCTATTACGCGGTCTCCCATTACGGTGAAGTCCACCTGCCGGAGTACTGGGCGTTTCGCGAAGCCTGCGCGATAACGGACATCACGCCGCTATTCAAGTACGTCGTGCAGGGCAAGGACGCCGCGCGCCTGCTCTCGCGAATGGCGGTTCGCGGTTTCGCAAAACTGCAGATTGGCGGTGTCGCCTATACGTGCTGGTGCGACGCCAACGGAAAAGTGATCGACGACGGAACGGTGAGCCGGCTGGGTGAAGATCACTTCTTCGTCACGGCCGCTGAACCGACCCTGTCCTGGATGACCCGATTGAGTCGCGGTTTCGACGTCGAACTCGCGGACGTGAGCGAGCAGACCGCAGCGCTTTCACTTCAAGGACCGACATCGCGGGACGTCTTGAAGCAGTGCAGCGATGCGAACCTGGATCGATTGAAGTTCTTTCAGACGACGAGCGCGATGCTCGACGGTGTCGCTGTGCAGATCAGCCGCACGGGATATTCCGGAGACCTTGGCTACGAGCTCTGGTGCGACGTGCGCGACGCCCTGAGGGTCTGGGATGCGATCATGGCCGCGGGGCACGACTACGGCATTCATCCCGCCGGCATCGAAGCACTGGACATGGTGCGCATCGAGGCGGGCTTCATCATGCTCGGCGTCGATTATTATTCGGCGCCGCGCGTCACGATCGACGCGCGGCGCTCGTCGCCCTACGAGATCGGGCTCGATCGCTGTGTGAAACTCGATCGCGGTCCGTTCATGGGCCAAGACGCGCTGCGCGCAGAAGCGGCGCGCGGAGCCGAGTGGAAGCTCGTCGGCCTCGAAGCGGACTGGCTCGAGCTGGAACAACTCTACGAGCGCTACCACCTTCCTCCCGCGCTTGCGCCCGCCGCGAGCCGAGCGAGCGTTCCGCTCTACGCGGGTAAAAAGTTCGTCGGGCAGGTGACGAGCACGCTCTGGTCGCCGCTGTTGAAGCGCTACATCAGCCTCGCGAGCGTCAAGGCCGCGTACGCGGGGCTCGGCACGAAACTCAAACTCGAGCACACGGCGCTCCACGAGCGGCGCCACATCACGGCGAGCGTCGTGGAGAAACCCTTCTTCGACCCGGAGCGCAAGAGGACACCCTGATGCCCACGACCTATGACGCGATCGTGGTCGGCGCCGGCCATAATGGACTCACCTGTGCGGCCTATCTCGCCAAGGCCGGGCGCAAGGTGCTGGTCCTCGAGCGCCGTGAGTCGATCGGCGGCGCGACCGCGAGCGAGGAGATTTATCCGGGCTTCACGTTTTCCACCTGTTCCTATGTGGTGAGCCTGCTGCGCCCGCAGATCATCCGCGACCTGGAACTCTCGAAGCACGGCCTCGAGATCATGCCGCTCGACTGGACTTTTTCTCCGTTCGAAGACGGCACGTCGCTGCTGCGCGGACCCGATCCCGAGATGAACCGGCGCAACATTTCGCGCTTTTCCCGTCGGGACGCGGAGCGCTACCCGCTCTTCGGGCAGGCGATGAGCGAGCTCGGGCGGATGATGAAGCCGATCATCGAAGCGCCCGCGCCCGAACCCACGAAGCTCACGCCGTCGACGATCGTCGAGTTGCTGCGAATGGGCAAGCAATTCAAGGGCATGGGCGAGGAATGGCTTGCCGCGAACCTCAAGATGATGACGATGAGCGCCGTCGACTTCTTGAGCGAGTGGTTCGAGTCCGAGCGCCTGATCGGCCCGATGAGCGTGAGCGGAATCATCGGCACCTTCCTCGGTATCCGCTCGCCCGGAACCGCCTATGTGCTGCTGCACCACTACATGGGCGAGATCGATGGCGCCTTCCGCGCGTGGGGTCTGCAGAAAGGCGGCACCGGCGGGGTTGCGATGGCGATCGCGCGCGCCGCGCGCTCGTACGGTGTAGAAATCAAGACGAATTGCCCGGTCGACAAGATCCTGATGACCGGCAGTACAGCGCGGGGTGTCGTGCTCGAAAACGGGGACGAGTACTACGCGAAGGCGGTCGTGAGCGGCGCAGACCCGCACCGCACCTTCCTCGGCCTCGTCGGTGAGGAGCGCCTCGACGGCGATTTTGCCAAGCAGATCAAGCGCTTCAAGATGCGAGGTTCGTCGGGCAAGGTGAATCTCGCGCTCGATTCGCTGCCCGTGTTCCCGGGTCTGGATCAGGAATCGCCCGCGCTCCGAGCGGACATCACGATCGCGCCGAACATCGATTTTCTCGAGCGCGCCTACGACGATGCCAAGTACGGGCGCTTTTCACGCGAACCGTTCATGGATTGCGTGATCCCGTCGCTCACCGACCCCTCGGTCGCGCCGCCCGGCAAGCACGTGATGAGCATCTTCGTCCAGTACGCGCCCTACAATCTCAAGGAAGGTCCCGCGGACTGGGAGAATCAACGCGAGGCTTTTGGTGACGCGGTGATCAATACGCTCGAGCGATTCTCGCCGGGCATCAAGGACCGCATCCTGTATCGACACGTGCTGACACCGTGGGATCTCGAAAAGACCTACGGCCTCACCGAGGGCAACATCTTCCACGGCGAGCTGAGCCTCGAGCAGCTCGCCTTCATGCGCCCCGCAGCGGGCTGGGCGCGCTACCGGACGCCGGTCGAAAGGCTCTGGTTGTGCGGCGCGGGCGCGCATCCCGGTGGCGGCATCATGGCCGCGCCCGGGCAGCTGTGCGCGCGGAGCATGCTGCAGGCGAGGGCGGTATGAGCCGCGCGGTCATCATCGGCGCCGGTCACAACGGATTGGTGGCTGGAGTGTTGCTCGCGCGCGCGGGCCGCAAGGTGACGATCGTCGAGCAGCGCAGCGACGTCGGCGGGCTCTGCGCGGCGACCGAAGTGCACCCCGGTTACACGGTTCCAGGATTGCTCCACGACACCACCGGAGTTCGGCGCGACGTCGTCGATTCGCTGCGCCTGTCGCGCTTCGGCCTCGAGTTCGAGAGCGAAGCGCCGTCGGTGCTCGCCGCGCATTCGGACCACCCGGGCGTCGTGCTCCACGCTGAAGCCAAGCGCTCGCGCGAGGAACTCGAGCGGCTGCGCAAGGGTGACGGAGACGGCTACCTGGAGTGGCGGAGCTTCTTGTCGCGCATTCGCGGCTTCGCGTCGGGTGTGCTGAGTCAGAAGCCGCCCTTGATGAAGCCGGGTTCGATCGCCGAACTCTGGAACCTCGGCAAGGCGGGCCTCGGGCTTCGGCGGCTCGGCAAGCCCGACATGCTCGAGGTACTGCGCGTCGCGCCGATGTGCGCGGCCGATTGGTTGCAGGAGTTCTTCGCTGACCCGCTGCCCGCTGCGGCGCTCGCGGCGCCGGCCGCGATCGGAGCCTCGCTGGGTCCGTGGTCGGCGGGGACGGCCGCGAGCTTGCTGCTCTACGAGTGCGTGCGTGGCGCGGAAGTCAAGGGCGGACCCGCGGCGTTGGTCCGCTCGCTGCAGAAAGCCTTCGAAGCGGCGGGTGGCGAAATCGCGCTCGGTTCCCGGGTCGTACGCATCCGCCTCGATCACGGCGCGGTTTCTGGCGTGGAACTCGATGGCGGGCGCTTCGTCGAAGCGCCGCTGGTGGTGGCGAGCTGCGATCCGAAGCGTGCGCTGCTCGATCTGATCGAGCCGGGCACGTTGCCGCTCGACGTCGAAGAGCAGATTGCCTCGGTGCGCGTGCGCGGCACGACCGCGAAGGTGAACCTCGCGCTCGATGGGCAGATCTGCTTCCGCGATCGCGAAGGTGAGCGCCATGCGCGCGCGGTCGTCGCCAACCACCTCGACGACATCGAGCGCGCGTTCGACGCCGCCAAGTACCGCGCGTGCTCGCAGCGGCCGCATCTCGACGTGAGCGTTCCGAGTGTCAACGATCCTTCGCTCGCGCCTGCGGGCAAGGACGTCGTGTCGATCCTCGCGCACGCAGCGCCCTACGACCTGGAGGGGGGCTGGACGAGCAAAACCAGTGCGCAATTCGGGGACGCCGTCGTCGAGGCGCTCGAGCGCGTCGCGCCCGGAACCCGGGACAAGATCGTCGCCTGCGAAATCTTGAATCCCGCCGATCTCGAGGAGCGCTACGGGCTCACGGGCGGCCACATCCACCACGGCGAGCACGCGCTCGATCAGCTGCTCTTCATGCGCCCGACGCCGAAACTCGCGCGCTACAAGACGCCGATCGAGGGGCTCTACCTCGGCGGCAGCGGCTCGCACCCGAGCGGAGGCGTCACCTGCCAACCCGGTGCGCTCGCCGCCGAGGCGATCCTCAAGGCTTGACGCGAGGCCGGTGCGCTCGCCGCCGAGGCGATCCTCAAGGGTTGACGCGAGGCGCTTTTCGAGGTCGAGGGGCGGTTGCGCGGTCGCGGGCGCGCGCTTCAGTCCGTCAGGTTCTCTACGAACTTCGCTGTCGTCGCGGCGCGCACCTGCTCCAGCGTGGCCCCCGGCATCACGCCGATCAGGCTGAGTTTTCCGGACGCGAACGAGAACACCGCGAGTTCGGTGATCAGCATGTCCACCGCGCTGCGGCACGTGAGGGGGAGATCACATTCGGGCACGATCTTCGAACTGCCGTCGCGGTTGGTGTGTGTCATCGCGATGATCAGGCGTTTGGCGCCCGAAGCCAGATCCATCGCGCCGCCGACACCCAGCAGGGGTTTGCCCGGAACCGCCCAGTTCGCAAGATTGGCCGCTTCGTCTACCTGCAAGCCGCCCATGATCGCCACGTCGATGTGGCCGCCGCGAATCATCGCGAAGGAATCCGCGCTGTCGAAATAGCTGCTTCCGGGCAAGGCGGTGACCGGGATCTTGCCCGCGTTGACCGGGTAGTCCATCGCGCCGCCTTCGGACGGAGCGGGTCCGACGCCGAGCATTCCGTTCTCGCTGTGGAGGATGATTCCGTCGTCGGGCGTGATCAGGTCCGCGACGAGTGTCGGGATTCCGATCCCGAGATTGACCACGTCACCGCGCCTCAGTTCCTTGAGCGCGCGGCGGGCCATGTTCATGCGCGCGTCGTCGACCCGCTTGTCGCTCGACGCCACCGACGCCGAGCTGCCCAATTCCTCGAGCGTCGTGCTCGCCTGGACCAGATAGTCGACGTAGCAACCCGGTGTGTGGATCTGATTCGGGTCAATCTCACCGACGGGAACGATCTTCTCGACTTCGGCGATCACGAGGTCGGCGGCGGTCGCCATCGCCTTGTTGAAGTTCTGTTCGGTCATCCGGTAGACGAGGTTTCCCGCGGTGTCGGCCTTCCACGCGCGGATGAAAGCCACGTTTCCGCGCAGCCCGGGTACGAAGACATGCGTCTTGCCGTCGATGAGCTTGGTCTCGCTCTTCTCGCCGATCACCGTTCCCGCGGCCGTTGGCGTGAAGAATCCGCCGATGCCAGCACCGCCGGCGCGCAGCGCCTCGGCGAGCGAGCCCTGGGGGATCAGTTCCACCAGCATCTTTCCGGCCTGCGCGGCGGCGACTGCCTCGGGATTGCTCGTGAAGAACGATCCGATCGCCTTCTTGAGTTGTCCGCTGCGCACGAGTCGTCCGCCGCCGAGACCGACCTCGCCGACGTTGTTCGCCACGTAGGTGAGGCCGTTGACGCCGGTTTCCGCGAGCGCGTGAACGAGGTGCACCGGGCTTCCGGTCATCCCGAATCCGCCGACGAGAAGCGTGTCGCCGGGCTTGACCATCGCCACGGCCTGTTTCAGTGAGATCTGCGGAACTTGTTTCACGTTGGGCCTCTAGATCTTCTCGACGATCGCGGCTTCGCCCTGGCCTACGCCCACGCAGAGCGTGACCAAGCCGTATCGCACGGATTCGCCGAGTTGCGATCGCCTTTGCATTTCGTGGACCAGCGTCGTGAATAGCCGCGCTCCCGAACATCCGAGCGGGTGACCGAGCGCGATGGCTCCGCCGTTGACGTTGGTGATCTCGTGGCGCAGTCCGAGTTCGCGCAGCACCGCAACCGACTGGACGGCGAATGCCTCGTTGAGTTCCGCGAGTTGGATGTCCGCAATCGACAGGCCCGCGCGCGCGAGCGCCTTGCGGGTCGCGGGAACGGGGCCCAGACCCATCACGCGCGGATCGACGCCGGCGGCCGCGGAGCAGACCCAGCGCGCGAGCGGTGTGACGCCGAGTTCGCGCGCCTTGCTGTCGGACATCAAGACCAGCGCCGCCGCGCCATCGTTGAGCCCGCTCGAGTTTCCCGCGGTGACCGTTCCGCCGGGCCGGAACGCGGGCTTGAGCTGGGCCAGTTTTTCCATGTCGGTCGCGAGCTTGAATTCTGCGCCGTCACGCGTGTAGCGGGGAAATTCATCCGTATCGAAGGCGATCGGGTCGCCGCGGCGCTGCGGCAGTGACACAGGCGTGATTTCGCGCTTGAAGCGACCCTCCGCGATCGCGCGCACCGCGCGCGATTGGCTCTCGAGCGCGAACGCGTCCTGGTCGTGCCGGGTGATTTCGCCGCCCTTGATCTTCCCGTCGCGGCTCAATTCGTAGATGTTCTCGGCGGTCTCGCCCATCGCTTCGAGCGGGAACAGCGCTTCCATCTTCGGGTTCGGGAACCTCCAGCCCAGCGTGCTGTCGAATCCCGTGATGTTGCCCGAGGGGCCAAACGACTGCGGATTTTTCGGCAGCACGTAGGGCGCGCGCGTCATGCTCTCGACGCCGCCCGCGAGATAGATGTCGCCCTCTCCCGCGCGGATCGCCCGCGCCGCTTGATTGATCGCGGTGAGGCCGCTCGCGCAGAGGCGATTCACCGTCGAGCCCGGCACCGATTGCGGCAGGCCCGCGAGCAGCAGCGCCATGCGCGCGACATTGCGGTTGTCCTCGCCGGCCTGGTTCGCGCAGCCCGCGATGACTTCCTCGATCTGCGCGGCATCGATCCCGGCTCGATTCACGGCTTCGCGCAGCACGCATGCGAGCAGGTCGTCGGGCCTCACGCCCGAAAGCGCCCCGCGAATCTGGCCGATCGGCGTGCGCACCGCGCTGGCGATCACGACTTCAGGCATGCATCGACTCCAGCTTCCCCTCTAGACCCGCCAGTTTTCCGTTTATCTTTGACATCTTTGACGCGGGATCGGGGGTCGATCGAGGGAGCGGGCCGCTCGATCTCGGTCCGTTCGACCGCCTTCGACAGGGCGAAGATTAGAGCTTCGACGCTCGCCGAGCCATTCTGCGCATTGGCACGCCTGCGGACCGCGCGTGGCGTCGGCCTGGGCGGTCGGCATCCTCGCGCTCTACTGGGCGCTCTCTCCGCTCGAGCTGCTGACCCGCTTCTATACCGCGGGAATCGGCTTGCTGCGCGCGGGGCTCTTCGTGCCCACGATCGCGGGGCTCTGGTGGAAGCCCGCGAACCGGGCGAGCGGCGTGGCGTCGCTGGTCGCGGGCGCGGCCGGCGGGTCTCGAGGGCCGCGGGTCGATTTTTCGCGCGCCTTGATAGAATACGCGGATGCCCCCGGACGCCGAGTACCGATACCCCAGCGGCCACGTCCTTTACCGCCGACTCGCGAAGAGCTTTCCGCGGATCGTTCGCGGAGAGGGTTGCTGGCTCTACGACGACGCGGGCAAGCGCTACCTCGACGCGAGCAGCGGCGCGCTCGTGAGCAACTTGGGTCACGGCAACGCCGAGATGGCGCGAGCCATCGGCGAGCAGGCCGCGCGCCTCGGATACGTGAGCGGCGTGACCTTCACCCACGATGCCGTCGAGGAACTCGCCTCCGAGTTGAGTGCGCTCACCCCCGACGGCCTCGACAAATTCCTGTTCTGCTGCAACGGCGGCGACGCCGTCGAAGCAGCGCTCAAGATCGCGCGCGAGTACTGGGCGGAATCGGGGCGGCCCGAAAAACGCAAGCTCGCGTCGCTGTTTCCGAGCTATCACGGCAACACGCTGCTGGCGCTGTCCGTTTCGGGTCGGCCAGGTTACCGAAAAATGTTTCCCGATTGGTTGATTCCGGTCTGCCAGGTGCCAGCGCCCTACAGCTACCGCTGCGCGTGTCGCGGCGAGCGCGAAGATTGCCCGGCCTGCAGCGGGAGCGCGCTCGAGGAGGTGCTGCTGAGGGAGGGGCCCGAAAGCGTGGCGGCGTTCATCGCCGAGCCTATCGGAGGCGCGTCGACGGGCGCTTGCGTGCCACGACCGGGCTACTGGAAGAAGATCCGCGAGATCTGTGATCGGCATGAGGTCCTGTTCATCGCCGATGAAGTGCTCGTCGGAGCGGGCCGCACCGGAACCTGGTCGGCGCTCGAGCCCTACGCGGTCACACCCGACTTCCAGATCTTCGGCAAGGGCATCGCGGGTGGTTACGCGCCGCTTTCGGCGATGGTGACCTCGCGCCGGATCCTCGACGTGCTCGCCGCGGGATCGGGTGCGCCGCCGCACAACCAGACATTCTCGCAGTTTCCGATCTCGTGCGCGGCGGGGCTCGCGACGGTTCGGCTGCTGAAGTCCGAGGCCTTGATCGAGCGCTGTGCGCGGATGGGCGAAATCCTGCAAAAAAGTCTTGGCGAACTCCGCGAGCATCCGAACGTGGGCGACGTGCGCGGGCGGGGCCTGCTCGCGGGCATCGAATTCGTCGAGGACAAGCAGTCCCGCAAGCCGTTCCACCCGAGCGTTCGCATGGCGGAAACCTTCACGCAGGCCGCGCAGGAGCTCGGCCTCGTGGTGTGGCCCAATTCTGGCTACACCGCGCAGGAGAATGGAGATCTCGTCCTGGTCGGACCGCCGTTCATCATCAGCGAGAGCGAAATCTCCGAGCTGGTACAGCGCTTTCGAGCCGCACTCGACAACGCGATCGAGACGCTTCGAAACCGCACGGGCCGCTAGCGCCAATTCAGGGTGCTAGCGGCCAGTCAGGGTGCGAGCGGCCAGTCGAGGAGGCACCGATGGCGACGAAGGCAGGAGGAGGCACGATGGCGACGAAGGCAGCGGATTCGATGAAGATCACCTACACGACGTCTGCGGCGGACATGAACCAGATCCACGCGGCTTTCGACAAGGCGCTCGAAAAGGTCCGGTCCGAATGCGGGCGCGAGTACCCGATCTACATCAACGGCAAAGAGCTGCGTTCGGATTTGCCGCCGATCATCGACACGTCTCCGATCGACACCGACCTGATTCTGGGCAAGTTCACCTCCGCGAGCGTCGAGCACGTCAACCAGGCCATCGAGTCGGCGTACGACGCGCGTTTGAAGTGGGAGAAGATCGGTTGGAAGAAGCGCGTCGCGATCATGCATGAGGCGGCCGAGCTGATTCGACGCGACAAGTTCGAGATCGCCGCATGCATGAGCCTGGAGGTGGGCAAGAGCCGGCTCGAGGCGCTCGGAGACGCTGAAGAGGCAGCCGATCTGATCGACTACTACGCGCAGCAGATGGCGGACGCGAACGGTTTCCGACAGAAGATGAACAAGCTCACGCCGATCGAGGACAATACGGATCTGCTGCGCCCGTTCGGCGTGTTCGTGTGCGTCGCGCCGTTCAATTTTCCGATGGCGCTCGGCTGCGGAATGTCTTCCGCGGCACTCGTGGCGGGCAACACGCTCGTCTTCAAGCCGGCTCAGGACACACCGTGGACGGGGCTCAAGCTCTACCAGATCTTTCGCGAAGCGGGTGTTCCCGCGGACGTGCTGCACTTCGTTTCTGGCAAGGGTTCCGTGATCGGAGACGCGCTCTGGCAACATCCCAAGGTCGGGGGCGTCGTATTCACGGGCTCGAAAGAAGTGGGCGACCGGATCTTCAAGGGCTTCAGCGCAAAATGGGTCAAGCCCTGCCTGCTGGAGCTCGGCGGCAAGAACGCGTGCATCGTGATGGATTCGGCGGACGTCGATGCCGCCGCCGAGGGTGTGATGAAGTCCGCCTGGGGGCTCCAGAACCAGAAGTGCAGCGCGTGTTCGAGGGTCTACGTCCACAAGCAGGTGGCCGAGGAATTCATCGCGAAGCTGATCGAGAAGACCCAGGCGATTTCGATCGGAGATCCGACGGAGCGGGACGTGTATTTCGGCCCGGTCATCAACTCGAATGCGGTGGCGACCTACGAGCGCGCCGTCGAAATGGCAAAGCAGGACGGAACGGTGCTGATCGGCGGTCGGCGCATGCGCGAGAAGCGCTTCGCGGTGGACTTCGTCGATCACGACCAGCCGGCCCGCCAAGGGATCGAGGAAGGCGTCAGCATCGGC
>CAZBSV010000098.1:0-2056 GCA_964494795.1 uncultured Spirochaetales bacterium
CTCCCGCTCCTTGCGTAAGTCTTCTTCAGATCCAAGAGAAACAATCGTGCACCCGCCGACACCAACCTCATCATCCAGCCGCCGGGTACGAGGGGGAGGGGCCATCGGGCGACATGGTGTTTGAGCCCGATGGCCCCTCCCCCGCGTACCCGCACACTCCTCCGGAATGGCTCGGCGGGCGTACTGCGCTTGGTGTACGGCATGTGGGTGCAGCAGGATCGTGAAAGAACGTCGGAGCGCCCGCATTTCGAGCACGACAGCAACCACTCGATTAGCGGACGTCGGTCCGCATGCGCGGCCCGCGAAAGCTTCGTTTCAGAGCAACGCGATCGGGCCTGCTTCTCCGCGCAGCGCGGCGCGCGCCACCGCCGCGCCGAAATCCGCGGCGCGAATCACGGTTTCCATTTCGAGCGACGCCGGGAGATCCGAAGCCAGCTGCTTGTTGCGCGGCAGTCCGTCCGCCTCGAGGGAGATCAACGACAGAGTCGGAAAAGCAGCGCGCGCCGCGACACCACCGTCGGTGTCCTCGGGCCAATCGACGGGTGTCACGCTTCCGAACAGCCCGCTCGCCGACACCCGGCGCGCGAGTTCTGAGAGTTGCGAAACGTAAGCGGTATCGCCGAGGGGCCCCTCTCGGCGGATGCTGTGCAGCGCGCCACCGCCCACGCAGCGGAAATGGATGAAAAACGTGTGGTCGCGCGACCAATCGCGGTGCTCTTCGACAAAGGCGCGCATGCCGCTGCAAGCGTCGCCACCCGCGCCGCTGCCGACGACCCAGAGCTCGACACCCTGCGGTAGCGTGGCGAGTAGCTGCTCGCTGGCGGTCAACATCGCGGCGACCCCCGAAGCGTTGTCGTTCGCGCCGGGCGCGCGCACCGAGCGGGCTTGCCGAAGCGAGACCAGCGCCCCGACACCGAGCGCGACGCCAAGCGACATCGCCGCGGCTGTAATCCAAAAACCGCTCGCGCCGAGCCAGCGAGCCAGTGCAACCGCCGTCGCCGACCAGAGCAGAATCTCGGCGACTGCAGCCGGGCCCCGAGCGGGTCGCGACATCGGGCTTTGCGCGACCCGTTGCGCGTTCCAGCCCGCGAGGAACTCGGCGAAGATCCAGCCCGGCTGCCGCGCGTCGAGCTGGGCGCACAAGACCACGCGCTGGCTCGGCGCGCGCGGCCCGACCCGCCCGATCACGTTGAGCGAATTTGCGGCGGGCAGCCAGCGCGCGAACAGCGATTCGCGCGCGCGTAGCTGGCAGCTGAGCGAATAGGCGGCGAGGCCCGCGAGGGCGGCGCCGAGCGCGCCTCCGAGCGCGCACGCGAGCGCTCCGAGGCCAAAGTGAGCCGACGCCAGCCAGCCGGTCCGTGGTCGGCCGCGCACCGGCTGCACGGAGACCTGCTCGATCCCGATCTCCCTCAGCCACGACTCGATCCGATCCGCGGCCTCGCGTTCTTCGCGGGAGCCCGCAAATCGGCCCGGCAGGTCGGCCAGCAGGCGAACCCAGTGGAACGCGCGCATCTGGCGCTCGAGACTCTTCTCGCGTTGATCGACCACGGTTCCCTCCACGGTGGTGGATGCGCAGAGGTTGTACCAGACCTCGCTCAGGGTTGAAAACCGCTGCTCCGACGCGCCAGACGCTTCGAAGCGCTCGTCGCAATCGCCCGCAAATCCGCTCGACGCGGTGGCTGTATCAACCTCGGGCAACGCCCAGTTCGCGTAAGACGTTGTGAATTCACCTCGTAATTCGAGCTCGCCGCGTCCCGCCGTCCGCCCACATCCCGAATTGCGCTGGCGCGCGGACCACGCCGTCAAGCGCCGCGCAAGTCGCCCACCAATCTGCCGATCTAGTATTGGGAACTGCGACTCCAGCATCGGCGATGCGGGTCCTTTGAGTCGGACGCAAGACGTCCGATGCGAGTCGGACGCAAGACGTCCGATGCGGATCGGACGCAAGGCGTCCGATGCGGCTGGCGCGACGACGTGCGGACGCGCCCGCGTTTGCGCGCATGGGCTCCGCGCCCCGAGTAGAGCGTCAAAGGGGAGACTCGAGTGACTGCACGCC
>CAZBSV010000099.1:0-18321 GCA_964494795.1 uncultured Spirochaetales bacterium
CTTCCGCATGGTCCTGGTCTCGATCGACATCGCCGCGGATCCTACACCCGATCGAAGTGATCAGCCGGAGGCAGCGATTGCGCGGGACCTAGCGCCACGGCAGATCGAGCAGCGCGGCGGCCTCAGCGGCCGTCGCGAGACGGCGGCCATCGCGAGCATGCCCTGGTTGTCGTTCCCGCGGCCAACCACGTCATGTTCGAGGCGAAAACCGGAAGCATGTTCGAGATCCCGAGCCTCGACGGCTTCGTGCCCGACTACCGGAGGATCCTGCTCGACTGGTTGAACGGGCGCTTTGGTTTGCCACGGCAACCGCATGCACCAGATCCCGGAGCGCCCAATGCGCAGGTCGATTGAGTGTCTCGAATTTTCAACACACTCTCACGTCTCGCACTATTCCGCCAGAAAATCCTTCGAAAGCTTGACTAACCGAATCCCGGCCGTGCATACTGCGCGTCGCGGATTCTGGGGGGATGACGCGAAGGAGAACGCAGTGAAGAATCTCGTAATCGCCGCCCTGGTCTTGTTTCCGCTCTCGGCTGGCGCCGACCATCTGGACGTTATCAAGGTGACACTCAAGGACGACTGCACGCTGGAGCAGTACGTCGCGATCGCCAATGACTTCAACGAACAGTGGGGAACGAACAACGGTTACCGCTCAGAGGTGGCAGTTCCGGTGCAGAACGAAGAACTGGTTTCGATCTTCTGGCTGGGCAGGACAGCCAGCGCAGAGGCCTTCGGTAAGGCGTGGGACACCTGGCGCAACCAACTCACGGACCCGAAGTCTCTCGCGTCTAAACTGAACGCGCGCTTTGTCGAGTGTAGCGACAACACGTCGCGGAGTGGCTTCGACCTGTATTAGAACCGCATCGAGAGGAGCGGGCGGCCGGCAATCACGAACCGCCAGTCGCCCGCTCTCCGCATGCGCCTCACGCGTCCCTGAAACCCTTGATTCGCCGCGGGTGGTGGAACATTCGCCGCTGAGCGCCCCTGGGCAATATCGGGGAATTCGTTCGCGCGAACGGTGTCATCGCGTCGTGATCTACATCGGCATACAGATCCGGCAGAACACCAAGGCAACGCGGGCGCAGATTCACGAGAGCATGACGACCGGCTATCTATCCGTGATCGACACGCTTTGCGGCATCGCCCCTGCTCGTAATTGCTTACGCGATGGCCGCTTGGAAGCGGTACCGATCCACGAAGGAAGCGGCGTAGTTCCGATTTCGAAATGCGAAGCGCGGTTCCAATCTCTCAGGGAAGTGTTCTTCTACGTCTCTAGGAAGTGATCTTCTACGTCTCGAGGAAGTGCTCTTCTACGCGCGCGCCGCCTGCCTCGCGACGTACAGTTGGACACAGCGAACCACTCGGTCCGTTGGACCCGTGCTATCGTCAAGCCCGGCAGGCACCCCCAGCGCGGCAGGCGCCCCAACGCCAACCGCCGACAGGCGCCCCGTCCGCCAACCGCCGGCACCGTTGGGCGCAGCTGAGCGCCGGAACGCCACGCGACTCGAACCGAAACCCGTAGAGAGGCCCTGTGAAATCAATCGGAATGACCAGAGGAATCATCGCACTTGCCATTGGGGCGACGCTTGCTTGCACGTGGGTTCCGCTCACGAAGGAAGGCGAGAACGTACGCATCCTTCGATCGACCGAGGTCACGCAGTGCAAGAAGCTTGGAACCGGCAGCTCGAAGACCACCGATCGAGTCATCGTGTTCGCGCGGACCGAGCGAAAGGTGCGCGAAGAACTCGAGGCCCTCGCGCGAAACGAAGCGGCGGAGCTCGGCGGGGATTCGGTCGTCCCGATCGGAACTCCAGCGGGCGGACGCCAGTCTTTCGAAATCTATCGCTGCAGCAATCCCTGACTCCATTGGATTTTCGCGCCGGGTAGCCGAGAAGTCACTGCGGGTCGCGCTCCGCCTAGCACGCCGCAGCGCGCAGGTTGACGTTGGACTGCACAGAATGACGGAGGTCTGCGATGTCCGAACACCGAGTCACTGTTTCCTGGAACCGCAACGCGAGCGACTTTTCGTATGACGCGTACCCGCGCGACCACACGTGGGATTTCGGCGACGGAGTTGTCGTCGAGGCATCCGCGGCCCCGGACTTCCTGGGCAGTTCCGAGCGCGTCGATCCCGAGCAGGCCTTCGTCGCGGCGCTCTCCAGCTGCCACATGCTGACGTTTCTCGCGATCGCGGCCCGGCGGCGTCTCGTCGTCGACTCCTACAGCGACTCCGCCGTGGGCTACCTCGAAAAGGACGCTCAGGGCAAGCTGTCCGTGACCCGAGTCGTGCTGCGCCCCAAGATCTCGTTCGCCCAGCAACCCTCTGCGTCCGAAGCGGAGCTCGCAAAGCTGCACGACCAGGCGCACGAGCACTGCTTCATCGCCAACTCGGTGCGCACTGCCGTATCCGTGGAGAAGAGCTGATTCGCCAGGCGGTCGGCGAGGCGCTTCCCTCACCGGAATGCGATCCTGGGGCGGCCATCGACGGCCGGAGAGCTGTCGTTTCTAGAAGCCGGTGGAGACACCTTTGACGGCAGCAAGTACTCCGCCTAACAACAAGCAATGCATCGCTCCCGCGCGCATCGCAAGCCGCGTTCCGATCGGAGCGTGAAATGGAAGACGCGCAGCAGCCCTCTGCGCCTGATGCAGCGAGCGCTCCGCCGCGTGAACCGCTCGGCTCGCTCTTCCTGCGATTCTTGAAATTCGGTCTGTTGGCGTGGGGCGGGCCAGTCGCCCAGATCGCGATGATTCGAGAAGAGTTGGTCGAGCGGGGGCGCTGGATCACAGCCGAGCGATTCAACCGCGTTCTCGCAATCTACCAGGCCCTGCCAGGGCCCGAAGCGCACGAACTGTGCGTCTACTTCGGCACGCTCGCGCGCGGCCGGCTGGGCGGCGTGCTCGCCGGGCTCGGGTTCATGCTCCCAGGCTTTCTTCTCATGTTCGGCCTGTCGGCGATCTATGCCAGCCACGGCATGGATTCTCCGCTGATAGTGGCGGCGTTTCACGGCCTGCAGGCTGCCGTGGTTGCGCTGGTGGTTCGCGCGTTGATTCGAATCGGGGGTCACGCGCTGACGGATCGCTGGTTGTGGCTGATCGCGGGCCTCGCGGGCGCCGCGCATCTGCTCGGCGTGAATTTCCTGCTCAGTCTCGCACTCGCCGGGACCGCTTACGCAGTCTTGAAACGCAGCGGTTCCCTCGCTTCGAGCAGCCTCGGTTCCTTCCTTCCGTTGCTCTTGCTCCCCGCTGCTGCATTGGCGCTCCCACCGATTGCCGATCTGTTTCTCTGCGGCCTCCGAAGCGGGCTTCTCACGTTCGGCGGAGCGTATACCGTCATCCCCTTCCTGCAGCACGACGCCGTCGTTCGCGGCGCGTGGATGACGAATGATCAGTTCCTCGATGGACTGGCGCTCTCGAGCATGCTGCCGGCCCCATTGGTGATTTTCGCAACGTTCGTCGGCTACGTCGGCGGCGGACCGATGGGCAGCCTGGCACTCACGGCCGGCATCTTTCTTCCGGCGTTCAGCTTTACGCTGATCGGACACAGCTACTTCGAGCGACTCGTGACGAACCGGTCCACACACGCCTTTCTCGACGGAGTCACGGCCGGCGTGATCGGGTTGATGGCGGCAACGTCACTGCTGCTCATGCGGGAAGGCCTCGCCGGCTTGCCCTCCATCGCCATCTTTCTGACAGCGCTCCTCGTCCTGTATCGGTGGAAATCAAAATTGGCCGTCCCAGTCGTCGTATTGGGGGCCGGCCTCGTGGGTCTCCCATTCTTTCTCGCGTAGCGGCCGGAGAATCTCTCAGCGGAGCGCCGGGCGAACTTCCCGCGACGCTGCCTCAGATCGAAGTTCAGCTTCCACCCGAGTTTGCCGCGCGAGCCCGGCAGCTCGCGCTCGAGTTTGGGAGCATCGCCGACGCCTAGCGGGCAGCGTGCGTCCAGGCGCGAAGCGCGTTCTTGTCGGCGTCGCTGAGGCGCGCCTCGGGATGCAGCGGAAGGTAGAACCAAAGCGGCATCTCGCCCTCGTCGACTTTTTCCCAGATTTCCTCGAGGTGATCGGCGCGCTCTTTCGCGCCGTAGGCATCCCAGGTCGAGAAGTTCAGCTGTTCGCGCGCCTCGTTCACGTCGTGCGCGACCAACCAGGAAACGGGTGCGACGTGCGCGTACCACGGCCAGCGGCTCTCGTGTGAGTGGCAGTCGTAACAGGAATTCCGCAGGATCCGGAGAACCTCTTCCGCCGCCTCGACTTCCGCTTCCACCGGCGGATTCGTCCGCGTCACCGGGATCAGCTGCGCGACGCCCAGCGCGAGCAACACAGCGCTCGCGATTTTCGTCTTGATCTTCGCCGTCTTTCCAAGCGCTGCAAGCATCGGCCGAACGCTAGCGCAACGAATGCGAGCGCGTGGCCTAACGGGAGACCGCTGCGGCCGGAGCCCGCGAGTTCGTTCGAATCGAGGCGTGCTAACGTCAGCCCGGCAAGGAAATCTGCCCCAGCAGTGGGTCATTTCTGCTCACCACAGCCGAGCGCCGAGATGCGCGCGGCGCGAACGAGGAGTCGCAGCATGCCCAAATACCTCATTGAACGAGAAATTCCGGGAGCCGGCAAACTCTCGGCCGCGGAACTCCAAGGCATTGCCCGGAAGTCGTGCGGAGTCCTGCACAAGCTGGGCGCCCAGATCCAGTGGGTCCAGAGTTACGTGACTGACGACAAGGTCTACTGTGTCTACATCGCGCCCGACGAGGACGCCGTCCGCAAGCACGCGCTGCAGGGTGGCTTCCCGGCGAATCAGGTGTCCCGCATCTCCTCGGTGATCGATCCGACCACGGCGGAGTAGCGAACGAATCGGAGGAAGTATGTCAGCGTTTGAAAATGCCAAGAAGTTCTTCGACGCCTGTGAAGCTCCCGCTGGTTGGGAAGGCTGCAAGCGGTATGTGGCGGATGGCGCAGTCTTCACCGCGCAGTGCGAGCCTCTGACCGAAATCCACAGCGTGAAAGGCTACTGTGAGTGGATGGCCGCTTTTGGGCGCATCACAGCGCCGGGCGCGACCTACGACCTGCACGCATCCGCCTACGACAAGAAGACCAGAGCGGCAATGTTCTTCGGAACCTATCACGCCAAGCACACCGGAGCAGGCGGCCCCGTGCCGCCAACGCACAAACAAGCGCACGCGGACTACGTCTATTGCCTGACGATGAATGACGACGACCGGGTCGCCCAGATGGTGAAGATCTGGAACGCCCCCTGGACGATGAAAGAACTGGGCTGGATGTAGCGCGATGATGCGAATCCATTCGGGTGCCAGACATCCGCTGGCGGCGCTCGCCGAATAGTCGATGCGCTTTTTTGCACCCGAGCTCGAGCCCAAGCTCCTGACGACGATCCGCGAGGGTTATTCGGCGCGGGACTTCGGGCGCGACGCGCTCGCTGGAGTCGTGGTCGGTGTCGTCGCACTTCCGCTCGCGATTGCGTTTGCGATCGCATCCGGTGTCAGACCAGAGCAAGGCATCTACACGGCCATCGTCGCGGGTTTCGCGATATCGGCGCTCGGCGGAAGTCGGGTGCAGATCGGCGGGCCCACCGGTGCTTTCGTCGTGCTCGTCGCTGGCGTCGTCGCGGAGTTCGGCTACCAGGGACTCGCCGTCGCGACTGTGATGGCGGGCTGCTTTCTCGTGATCATGGCCGTCGCTCGACTCGGCGACGTGATCCGTTTCATCCCGTATCCAGTCACCGTCGGATTCACGACCGGCATCGCACTGATCATCGCAGTCGGGCAGATTGGAGACGCGCTCGGGCTCGTGATCGAATCCGCGCCGGTCGATCTGCTGGACAGGGTGACCGGCTACGCGACGCACCTCGGCGCGGCAAAGTTCGAGGCCGTGCTGATCTTCGCGATCAGCATCGCGATCATTCAACTCTGGTCGCGGGTGGGAAGTCGGATACCGGGGCCGCTCGTCGCACTGCTCGTCACGACCGCGCTCGCCCACGCCCTGGGTTTCGACGTCGATACGATCCACAGCCGCTTCGGCGATGTCCCGAAGTCGCTGCCGTCGTTTCGGCTGCTCGAAATCGACTGGGCGCTGATTCCCGATCTCGTTTCTCCGGCGATTGCGATCGCACTGCTCGCGGCGATCGAATCGCTCTTGAGCGCGGTCGTGGCGGACGGCCTGATCGGCGGTCGCCATCGTTCGAACGCCGAGCTGCTCGCGCAGGGAGTCGCCAATATCGCCTCACCTCTCTTCGGCGGGATTCCGGCGACGGGTGCCATCGCGCGAACCGCGACCAACGTGCGCAACGGCGGCCGCAGCCCGGTCGCCGGAATCGTCCACGCGGCAACGCTGCTTTTGATCCTGCTGGTTGCCGGTACCTGGGTGTCCTTGATTCCGATGGCGACGTTGGCCGGGATCCTCATGGTCGTCGCTTACAACATGAGCGAATGGCACGTTTTCGTGCGCTTGCTGCGCGGACCGCGCAGCGATGTGATCGTTCTGATTGCGACCTTCGGACTGACCGTCGCCGTCGACATCGTGGTCGCGCTTCAGACGGGTGTCGTGCTCGCGTCGCTGCTCTTCATGCGCCGGATGGCGGAAGTGACCCAGGTCAGGGCGCTGCGAGACATCATGGATTACGAGACCCCCGATGTGCACGAAAACAACGCGCCCGAAATCCCCGACAAGGTGGAAGTGTTCGAGATCAACGGCTCGTTCTGCTTCGGCGCTGCCCGGAAGTTCACCGAGACGCTGCTCGCGAGCCAGACGGCGCCGCGCGTGGTGATCCTCCGCATGAGACATGTGCTCGCAATGGATGCGACGGGGCTCCACGCGCTCGAAGATGTGGCGGCGCGCCTTCGGCGGCGCGGCGCCAGCCTGCTGCTTTCCGGCATTCACGCCCAACCGCTGGTCGTCCTCGAGCAAAGCGGAGCCATCGAGCGGATCGGCGCGGATCACCTGTTCGCGAGCTTCTCGGAGGCGGTCGCCCGGGCGCGGCTGTTGATCGAGGCGTCCGACAAGCCTGCCTGAGCGGGCAGCCGAGAAGCTCCCCGCGCGCCTGCAGCCAGCCGGCGGGCGCCCCGATTGCGAGCGGCGGCCAGTTCGTCGACGCGGTTCGCGGCGAGCGACCGGAGCGTTGACGCATTTCGAAAGTCGAGTTAACTTGAGTTTCATTTCAACCGACCCTCGAGTTTCATTTCAACGAGCCCGACTGGAGGTTTCGATGCAAGTCACCGTTGCCTGCACGCAGATGCACTGCAGCTGGGATCTCGAAGCCAACATCGCGAGGGCGGAAGCGCTCGTACACCGCGCCGCCGACGCGGGCGCGCAGATCATCCTGCTGCAGGAATTGTTCGAAACGCCCTACTTCTGCATCGACGAGCAGAACAAGCACTTCGATCTCGCGCATCCAATCGGCGAGCAACCGACGATCCGGCGCCTGCAGGCGATCGCCCGAGAGCGCAAACTGGTCCTGCCGGTGTCGTTCTTCGAGAGGGCCGGCCAGGTCCACTACAACAGCGTCGCGGTCGTGGACGCGGACGGCCGCATCGCAGGCCATTACCGCAAGAGCCACATTCCCGACTTCCCCGCCTACGAAGAGAAGTTCTACTTCAGTCCGGGTGACACCGGGTTTCAGGCGATCGACACCCGCTACGCGCGGATCGGCGTCGGGATCTGCTGGGATCAGTGGTTTCCGGAGGCCGCGCGCGCGATGGTGCTGAAGGGCGCGGACCTGTTGTTCTATCCAACGGCGATCGGCAGCGAAATCTACGCGCCGGAACTCGACAGCAAGGATCACTGGCAGACCGTGATGCGCGGTCACGCGGCGGCGAACATCGTGCCCGTGATTGCCTCGAACCGGATCGGCAAAGAGTCGAGCGACGCCCTCGAGATGGAATTTTACGGCTCGTCGTTCATCACCGACCACCGGGGAGCGATCACGACCAGCGCGGACCGGACCACGGAGTCGGTTCTCACCGCGGCGATCGACCTCGAAGAAGTTCGCCTCTACCGACGCTCGTGGGGTGTGTTCCGCGACCGGCGTCCAGATCTCTACGGTTCACTGCTGACGCTCGACGGACGGCAGACGACACCGCTCGTCTGAAAGCATGCGGACCGCACTCTCGATCGCATGCACGACTAGCTTGCTCGTTGTAGTTCTCAAGACCCGCACGATCTCAGCGGAGGTGGAAGCGTGAAATCAAAAGCACCCCAACTCGATCCGCGCGACGAGGGTTTCTACATGCCCGGCGAGTGGACGCAGCACAGCTGCTGCTGGATGGCGTGGCCCTGCAGGCGGGGTCTATGGGCCAACGCGGCGGGAACCCAGAGCGCCTACGCGGCCGTCGCGCATGCAATCGCGCGCTTCGAGCCGTTGAAGATTCTCGTCCCGGCTCACGCGCTGGAGGCCGCGCGCGCACTCCTGAACGACAGCGTCGAGATCATCGAGCTGCCGATCGACGACTCCTGGGCGCGGGATTCCGGGCCGAACTTCCTCGTCAATGCGGCGGGCGAACTCGCGGGATCGAGCTGGCGGTTCAACGCCTGGGGGGGCAAATACGAGCCGCACGACCAGGACGCGTTGATGGGCGCGCGGATTCTCGAACTCGCGGGCGTGCGCGCCTATCCATCCACACTCGTCGCAGAAGGCGGCGGTGTCACCGTCGACGGAGAGGGGACGGTGATCACGACCGAATCCTGTTTTCTGAACCCGAACCGGAATCCGAACTGGAGCCGATCGGAAGTCGAAGCGGAACTCTGTCGCACCCTCGGTGCCGAGAAGATCATCTGGATTCCAGGCGACGTCGGCGATACGGAGACCGACGGACACGTCGACGGGGTCGCCGCGTTCATCGAGCCCGGCCGCGTGCTCGTGGAAGTCAATCCCGACAGAAGCGACCCGCACTTCGACATCGGAGAGCTCAACACTGCGGCGCTCAGGCATCAGACAGACGCAAAGGGTCGCAAGCTTCAGCTCGAATTCATCCAGGAGGGCGTCTACCACCCCGGGATCTGGAACGGGGGCTGCAGCTCCTACGTGAATTCCTACCTCGCGAACGGCGCGGTGATCGTTCCGGGCTATGGCTACGAGCGGGACGGCGCGGCCGTCGAAACCTATCGCAAGTTGTATCCGGAGCGCGACATCGTTCAGGTACAGATCAACGACATCGCGGTTGGCGGTGGCGGCGTGCACTGCATCACGCAGCAGCAGCCGGCGCCGATCGACTAGCGGGCGTGTCCAACAGACAGAAAATCGGACTTCGCAAGCCGGCGTCAGCGATGCGAAAGCGCGGCCGGGAGCGGCGCGAGCAGCTGTTGAAGGCCGCCTACGATCTCTTGTGCGAGCGGCCCGTCGAGGATGTCTCGTTTCGCGACATCGCCTACGAGGCCGGCGTGCCCGAGGGTTCCGCCTACCACTTCTTCGCCAACCGCTTCGATGTATTCTCGGCGCTCGCGAAACAGCTCAGCGACCAATTCATCGACGCCCATCGGGGCGCAATTCCCGCAGCGCGGCGCAGGAACTGGCGGGCGCTCGCGGAGCACTTCGTCGACGTCGGCGCGAAGATCTACGCCAAGAATCCGCCCGCGCGCCAGCTGTTGATCGGAGGCAAGACGCCGCACGAGGTCAAGCAGGCCGACCGGCTCAACGACCGCAGCGTCGGTAGCGTCATGCACGAGGTGTTCTCCGAGCACTTCGAAACTCCCGATACGAAGAGAATGAGAGACGCGTTCTACTACTTCATCGAGATCACGGACCTGATCTTCACGCTCTCCGTGATCGAGCACGCTGCGATCACACCCGCGATGCTCGCGGAAGCAAAGCGCGCGGGAGTCGGCTATCTGGCCAGCTACTTCGACTAGCCGCTCGAACCCGTTCCGGGTTCGAGGGGCGCCGCCAGGGAAGCGAAGCTTCCCCCGCTAGCGAGGGTCGCGCGCCTCGGCCACGCCGCGCCCGACTTCTTCGTCACTGCAGGCGCGGCCTGGCGCTTCCATTTCATTTGCCTTGAGGGGCAAGGGGTGCCGACATTCCGTGGAGCGGCGAAACGGCCGAAGTGATCGCGACGCAATGTCGTATCTTTCCGACTCCGGGCCGAACCGACCCGCAGGCGCCGAGAACCCAGCGGGTAGCCAGTTCATGAAACGCGAAATCGCCATCGAACCCGCTGTGGAAGAAGAGCAGCTATGCGAGATCCGCGAGCTCGCCCACGCGATCTGGCGCGACCACTACCCGGGGATCATTTCATCCGCGCAGATCGAGTACATGCTGCAGCAGGGCTACAGCCTCGACGCGCTCTGGCGAGACATCCGGCAGCGCGAGATTCGCTACGACCGCGCGCTGATCGGCAGAGCGCTCGCCGGCTTCTCCGCGCATGGTCCAGGTTTCGACCCGAAAGCGCTGATGCTCCACAAACTCTACGTCGACGCGGCGTTCAGGGGCCGCGGATGCGCGCGCAAATTGATCGAGGCCGCGTCGGAGCGCGCGAAGGCGAGCGCGTGCAGCAGCCTCGTCTTGCGGGTGAACAAGCGCAACCGCGTTGCGATCGACGCCTACGAGCGAATCGGCTTCACGATCGAGGAAGGCGTCATCAGCGGCATCGGAAACGGCTTCGAGATGGACGACTATCGGATGAGGCTCGACGTCTGACCGCTGTTCGGACGCACACCGGATCTGCCTTTGGCGGCTCGATCGCGCGAGCACGGCCCCGAAGCAGCCGTGGTATTCTCGCGTCTCTCAGAAGAACCCGCTGCCATGAAGACGCCGGTCCACAGCTTCGACCCGATTGCCGACGCCTCCAGCCGCGTGCTGATTCTCGGCTCGATGCCCGGCAAGGCGTCGCTGCGCGCTCAGCAATACTACGCGCATCCCCAGAACGCGTTCTGGAAGATTCTCGGAAGTTTGCTGCCGGGTTTCGAGCCGGAGGCCGCGTACGAGAAACGGCTTGCAGATCTGCGCGCGCGCGGAATCGCGCTCTGGGACGTCATGCGGTCCTGCGTGCGCGAGTCGAGCCTCGACTCGGACATCGAGAACTCTTCGATCGTCGCAAATCCGTTCGGCGAGTTCCTGGCAACGCGCCCGGGCATCCGCACGATCTGTTTCAACGGCGCGAAAGCCGAGGCAGCGTGGAACAAGCACGTGCGCCCCTCGCTGCCGCGAGCCCGAGCGTTCGCGTTCTATCGCCTGCCTTCGACCAGCCCCGCCAACGCGTCGATCCGCTACGGCGACAAAGTCGAGGCCTGGCGCGCCGCGCTCGGCGCGCGCGGCAAGCGGGAGACCTGGTAAACTCGGGCGGCTTCTGAATTTTTCGACGGACGGTGCGTATGAGCGCGAATTGCGCGACGGATTGCGATCCCACCCGGTGCCCCCTGTGCGGCGAATCCAATCAGTGCGCGCGCGCCGCGGACCCGAAGGCGACCCAGTGCTGGTGTGTTCCGGAGAAATTTCCGCGCGACCTGCTCGAGCGAGTGCCCGAGCGAGCGGTGCGTCGCGCCTGCATCTGCCAGCGCTGCCTCGAAGCGCATCGCGCGGCGCCGAAGGATGACCGCGAACCGCAGTGAAGACGACTCCTGGAGGGCGGCCATGAAACCCGCGCGGGTCGTCTTCTACACATCGAGACCGGCGCCCTCGAAGCGCTGCGCTCGACACAGCACTGACGGCGTCAGCGCTTCATCGCCTCTTCCCAGTTCTTCCCGTCGAACGACTTGCTGGGAATCGACTCGATGTCTACGCCTTCGAGACATCGCAGGTTGATGTCGATGTTTTCCGGATCGCTCCGCGAGTGTCGGAACGGCGAAATTCCGCAAATTTCACAGAAGTAATTCTTCGACGTCATGCTCCCAAACTGATAGTTGCGGATCGCGGCATTGCTGGTCAGGAGCTTGAAGCGCTCTGGCTCGACCTGCCAATGCAGGTAGGCGGTCTTCGAGCAGATCGAGCAGTTGCAGATGCTGACATCTTCGATCTCGCCCTCGACTTCGAAACGAACGGCTCCGCAGTGACAGCCGCCTTCGTAGCTGGCCATTTCAGCACCCCTCTCGTCGGATTCGATCCATGGTGGCGGGCGCTGACCGCTCGAGCAAGGCCCGAGACAGCCTCGAAGCATCCCACGCGTCGACCGATTCGTGTTAGTCTCACGCCGCCGCCCGCCTTGTTTCATCCGCTGCGCGTGGGCGCGTGGACTCGAGCCCGGCGCGTTAGACAGCGAGGAGAATCCAATTTGGAACACGAGAGCGAATACCACGATGCGATGGTCACGCTGCTCCAGTTGATCTGGGGCGAGGGGTTCATGGCCCCGGGCGGCGCGGGCAACGTGGCGAAGATCGTCGAGGGCCTCGACGTGCGAGACAAGCGCGTGCTCGACATCGGCTGCGGGATCGGCGGGCCCGCGTTCGTGCTCGCCGGCAGCTACGGCGCCAACGTCGTCGGCACCGATCTCGAACCCCAACTCATCGCGCGCGCAATCGAGAGCGCCGAGCGACTGGGTCTCGCAGCGAAGACCGATTTCCGCATCGTCGAAGCCGGACCGCTGGCATTTCCGGACGCGTCTTTCGATTTCGTGGTGAGTTCCGGGGCGTTCACGCAGATCGCCGAGAAGCTCGGCATGTTCAAGGAAGTCCGGCGCGTACTCAAGGCCGGCGGCGTGTTTTCGTGTTACGACTGGATGAAGCGAGACGGCGAGTACAGCGACGACACGCTCTACTGGCTCAAGCTCGAAGGGCTGACCTACGCGATGGAAACCCCAGAGCGCTACGCGCAGACCCTCCGAGAGGCGGGATTCGTCGACGTCGAGCTGCGGGATGCATCCGACTGGTACCGCGACCAAGTCAAACTCGAGTACGCGAAGATCCGCGGCGAGCTCTATCCGCGCATGCTCGAACTGATCGGCAAAGAACAGGCCGACCACTTCGTCGAGAACTGGCGCGCGATGGTGGTGGTGTACGAAAAGCGCGAAGTGCGCCAGGCCTACACGCGCGGCCGCAAACGCTGAACTGCGGGAGCGCCTGGAGCGGAAGCATGGGAAGCGGCGAATCGAGACCGGGCGATCCCAAGCGGGCCCAGAAAGGCGAACCCAAAAGCAGCTGGCAAATCAAAAATGGGCTCAGAAAGGCGAGCGCAGAGGGAGCGGACCCAAAAGGAGCGGGGGCCGGCACCCGCGCGGACCGATTTCCGCTGCGAGCACCGACCCCCTGTTGGCCACCACCCTGAGTTACAGGTACTACAAGGAGAGGGAGTCACAGTGCATCTGGGTACTGAGATTCCCCAGCGCCCCGATCGGTTCCGGATTTTTTTCGATTCTTTTCGATGTCCGAAAAGGCCTGCAAATTCGGGGAGATGGATCTCTAGCGAGACGCCGCTTAGAGCTTCGGCGCGAACTCGGCGTCGAGGATCTCGAAGATCCCCTCTGCCATCTCGGGGCGACTCGCGAGTTGGTGGTCGAGGCAGCGCGCGGCCGCGAGCACGTCCGCGAGCACGGGTTCGAGTAGCGCGAGGCTCTTCGGGCTCGCGGCGATCACGAGCCGCAGCGTCTCGCGCCCCAGCGAGACTTCCGCGTCGGCCTTGCGTTTGTTGATCGCCGCCCAGCACGCGACGGCAACGTCGAAACTCGCGTCACTCGACGGCGGCTCGATGCCGCGGAAGTCGTCGTCGCCGGGCCACGGCGCGCGGTGGATGCTCTGCTGGTTCTTTTCATCCGCGAACGCCCACGACCAGACTTCTTCGGTGATGTAGGGCAGAAACGGCGCGAGCTGCCGCAGCAATAGGTCGAGTCCGAGGCGCAGCGCCGCGACCGCGGAACCCCGGCCCGCCGCGTCACCCGCGCCCTCGGCTCGCGCGCGGTGCTTGACGAGTTCGAGATAGGTGTCTGTGAAGTGGGTCCAGAAGAAGCTCTCGGTCTCCTTGAGCACGACGGCGTGTTGGAAGTCTTCGAAACAGCGCGTGTTGCGCGCGACGAGATCGCGGAGTCTCGCGGCAAACGAGCGGTCGAGTTCGCAGCTGATCGGATACACGTCGGCGGTCTGTGCGAGTACGAACTTGCCCGCGTTGAAGAGCTTGGTCGAAAGTCGCTTGCCGATCTTGAAGACCTTCTCATCGACGGCCGTGTCCGTACCGAGTCGCGCGCTCGACGCCCAGTAGCGCACGCCGTCCGCGCTGAACTGCTCGATCAGCGGTAGCGGTGTCTGCACGTTTCCCGCGCTCTTTGACATCTTCTTGCGATCGGGATCGAGAACCCAACCCGAGATCAGCACGTTCTTCCAGGGAATCTGGTCTTCGTGGAGCAGCGCCTTCGCGATGGTGTAGAACGCCCAGGTGCGGATGATCTCGTGGCTCTGCGGCCGGATGTCCGCGGGGAAGAGTTTCGCGTGACGCGCGGCGTCGAGCCCCCAGTGCGATCCGATTTGCGGCGTGAGCGAACTCGTGAACCAGGTGTCGAAGATGTCGGACTCGCCGGAAAAACCGCTCGGCTGATCGCGCTGCGCGGCGTTGTAGCCGCACGGCACGTCGACCATCGGATCGACGGGGAGCTGCTCGCGCTCGGCGACGATCGGATTCGCGTAGTCGGGCTTTGCGTCGCCATCGAGCGGGTACCAGACCGGGATCGACACCCCAAAGTAGCGCTGGCGGCTGATGCACCAGTCGAGCTGCAAGCCCTCGGTCCAGTCGCGGTAGCGCTGCTTCATGAATTCGGGATGCCATCGGATCTGCTCGCCCTTTTCGAGTAGTGCCGGCTTCTTGTCGAGCAGGCGCACGAACCACTGGCGGGTCTGGACGAATTCGAGCGGGCGATCGCCCTTCTCGTAGAATTTGACCGCGTGCTCGATCGGCTTTGGCTCGCCGAGCAGCGGCGCGCGGTTTCCGGTCGCACTGCCGCTCGGATCCCGCAGCAACTCGACGATCGCCTTGCGGGCCTGCGCGACGTTCTTGCCGACGAGCTCCGCGTAGTAGCGGTTCGCGGCGCCGGCATCGCGGCTCGGAAAGTTCTCGGCTCCGAACTCGACGGCGACGAGCCGCCCGTCGTAGCCGATCAGCTGGCGCAGCGCGAGCCCGTGCTTGCGCCACCAATCGACGTCGGTGGAATCGCCAAACGTGCAGACCATCAGGATGCCGGTGCCTTTTTCGGGATCGGCGACTTCGCTCGGGAAGATCGGCACCGGCACGCGGAACAGCGGGGTCAGCGCGCGCTTGCCGAACAGGTCCTGGTAGCGGCGGTCGTCGGGATGCGCGGTGACACCGACACAGGCCGGCAGCAGTTCGGGCCGCGTGGTCGAGATCGTAAAAGCGCGCCGTTTGCCGTCGACGCCGAACTGACCGTCTACCCCGAATTTGCCATCGACCCCAGGCTTGCCATCGACCCCGAACTTGCCGTCTACGCCCAACTCGCCATCGACGCCAAACTCGATGTCGTGAAACGCGCCGGTCTGCGGGCGATCCTCGACGTCGGCCTGCGAGAGCGCCATCTGGAAATCGACGTCCCACATGAACGGCGCATCGACGTTGTAGACGTGCCCTTTCTCGTAGAGATCGCGAAAACTCAGTTGCGCGAGCTGTCGACAGCGATCGTCGATCGTCGCGTAGGTCTGGCTCCAGTCGACGGAAAGACCCGCGCGCCGCCAGACTTGCATGAAGGCCTGCTCGTCCTCTCCGGTGACGGCGTGGCAGAGCTCGATGAAGTTGCGGCGCGAAATCTCGCGCGGCCGCTGCTTGCGGTCCTTCGCACTCGCGGCTGCGAGCGAAAAGTCCGGCTCGTAGGCGACGCGCGGGTCGCAGCGAACATGAAAGAAATTCTGCACCCGGCGCTCGGTGGGCACACCGTTGTCGTCCCAGCCCATCGGGTAGAAGATGTTGCGCCCGCGCATGCGCTGGAAGCGCACCACGCTGTCGGTTTGGGTGTAAGAGAAAACGTGCCCGATGTGGAGGGAACCCGAGACCGTGGGCGGCGGGGTGTCGACGACGAACGTCGCGTCGCGCGCGGCCGCCGGGTCGTAGCGGTAGGTGCCCCAGGCCTCCCAGCGCTCGCCCCATCGCTGCTCGGCTTCGAGCGCGTCGAAGTGCTTCGGCAGGGTTTCGGGGTCGATCGAAGCAACGCGCTGGCGGTCGGGAGGCATTTCGGGCTCGGAAAAGATCGGAAACGGGAACATCGCGACGCGCAGGGGGGGTAGCACAAGCGGGCGATCGCGCGCGTCGACGCTCTCGTATCAGCTTCCCCCTGGGGGTATCGCGTTTTGCGCGGCGCCGTGCCTTGCGGGGGTCGCGGCCGACGGATAGTTTCCCGGATCCCCGCATCGGGGCAGGAGCGACGGTTTGGCCAAGCTATCCCAGGTGTTGCGCGATCAGCACCGTATCAAATTGATCCAGAAACACGCCGCGAAGCGCGCCGCGCTGCGCAAGAGACTCAACGATCGCAACGTCTCGATGGAGGAGAAGTTCGAGATCCAGCAGGCGTTCGCAAAGCTTCCGCGCAACTCGTGCCCCACGCGGCTGAAGCGCCGCTGTGCAGTTTCGGGCCGCGCGCGCGGCTATTACCGAAAGTTCGGCATCTCGCGAATCGCACTGCGCGAAATGGCGCTGAAGGGCGAGCTGCCCGGCGTCCGCAAGTCGAGCTGGTAGGAGCGCGCCGTGAAGCCCGATATCCATCCCGAGTACCGCAAGGTCATGTTCATCGACAGCGCAACGGGCGACGAGTGGGTGACGCGCTCGACGCTGACCTCGAACGAGACGCGCAACGTCGACGGCGAGGAGATCCCGGTCGTCAAGCTCGAGATCTCGTCGTTCAGCCACCCGTTCTGGACGGGCACAATGCGCGAACTCGACGCCGACGGAAAGATCGACCGCTTCCGGCGCCGCTACGCGAGCAAGAAGTAGGAGAGCGAAATGGCGCGCCGCTGCGACCTCACGGGCAAAGGGACCCGCTACGGACACAACGTTTCCCACGCCAACAACCGCACGAATCGCCGCTTCGAGCCGAACCTGCAGAAGGTGACGCTCCAGAGCGAGGCGCTGCGCAAGACCGTGAGGCTGCGGGTCTGCACGCGCGCGCTGCGCTCGGTGCAGCACAACGGTGGCCTCGACGCCTACCTGCTGTCCCAGCACGACGCGGCGCTCGCGCCGGCCGGCCGCAAACTCAAGCACCAGATCCAGAAGGCGCTGTCGGCGCCAAAGAAGGCGACGAAGGCAGCCTGAGTTACCATCCCCGTCGGAAATGACGGGGTTTCGGTTTCTACACCTCGCCGACCTTCATCTCGAAACGAGCTTTGGCGGTCGAGCAGCGACTCGCGAGCGCTTGCGGCGCGCGACGCTCGAAGCCTTCGAGAACGCCGTCAGTTACGCGATTGAACACGGGCTCCACGCCGTGCTCGCCGCGGGCGATCTCTACGACGACCCGCTGCTGTCGCTCCAGACGGAACTCGCGATCCAGCGGCAGCTGCAGCGGCTCGAAGACGCGAGCGTCTGGTTTCTCGCGGCCTGCGGAAACCACGATCCGGGCGGCCCGCGACATCGCTCGCTGCGATTGGGCCTCGAGACCGACGCGGCCGGCGCGCCGCGCGAGCGCGTGCGCGTGTTTCGCGATCGGCAGCCACAGCGCGTGACGGTCACCGATCGGGCGGGGACACCCGTCGGTGTGGTCGTCGGAGCCGGCCATCCGAGCGATGCCGAGAGCGAGAACCTCGCCGCGACATTTCCGGCGGTCGCGACGGACCTTCCCACGGTGGGCCTGCTACACACCCACGTCGAGAGCACACAGGCCGCAAGTCAGCACGACCGCTACGCGCCGTCGGGACAGCGCGACTTCGAGCGCGCGGAGTACAGCTACTGGGCGCTCGGGCACATCCATATCCAACAGTGCGCGGTTCCCGGTCAACCCGTCTACTACGCGGGAAACCTCCAGGGCCGCAATCCGCGCGAGACCGGCGAGAAGGGCGGGCTCGTCGTGGAGGCGCGGCCGGGTGTCGCCGCCGTGCCGCGCTTCGTGCGCTTTGCGCCCGTGCGCTGGGAAAACGCGCGCTTCGATCGGATCGCGGACCGCGGATCGGTTCGTGCGCTGATCGCGCTGCTCACCGAAGAAGTCCGCGCGCTCGGAACGGCATCGGACGAACTCATCGTTCGGATCGAACTCGCGGGCGAAACACCGCTGGCGCCGACGCTGCGAAAACGCGAGGAGCGCGAAATCATCGAGGCCGAGATCGCCGCGCAGACCGGCGCGCTCGAGATCCAGCTGCGCGACGCGGGTGTGGTGCGGCCGATCGACCGGCGCGAACTGCGCGAGTCGCCGAGCGCGATCGCGCGCGCGCTCGAACTGATCGACGGCGCGCTGCTCGACGACGCGCTGCTCGA